>DATKPX010000631.1:0-17568 GCA_035523855.1 Allostellaceae bacterium | reverse complement strand
GTCCGCCAGCAGGAATTTGAGGAAGAGCTGCGCCCAGCTCTGGGCGAAGCCCTTCACCCAGTCGGGCAGCTCCTTGCCGCGGACGGCGCGGAAGAGCCGGCCCCTGCCGAAAGGCAGGGCCGTCAGCACGCCGGCCTTCACCTCGGCGGCCATCGGCAGGATGCGCTTTTCCGCCTCGCGATCGTCGACGGAATAGTCGATCTGCACGAAGTCCGGCTTCTCCCGCTGCAGCACCCGCTCGAGCGCGGCGAAATCCCGGTGGAAGGTGGAGGTGATGCCGGTGTAGCGGCAGATGCCCTCCGCCTTCCACTGCTTGAACGCAGCCAGCGACTGCTTCGGATCGCTCACATTGTGGAGCTGCAGCAGGTCGAGCTTCGCCGTCTTCAGGCGCGCGAGCGAGCGCTGCAGCTCCGCCTGGTCCGGCTCCTCCAGCTTGGTGGCGATGAAGATCTTGTCGCGCGAGCCGGACGCCGCGAGGGCGTTGCCGATCACCGTCTCGGCATCGCCGTAGGAAGAGGCGGTGTCGATGAGCCGGCCGCCGGCCCCGATCAGCGTCCGGATCACCTGCGCCGCGCTCGCCTGCGTCTTCTCGCCGTCATTGTCGAAGACAGAGGCGGTGCCGAGACCGACCGCCGGGAGGCGCTCCCCGGAGGAGGGAATGGGACGCAGGAGGAGACCGGTATCGGCGGATTGGGCGAGAGCCGGCGGCGCGAATGCGACAGTCGCCGCAAGCGCCGCAAAGTCGCGGCGGGTGATGGGTGCCATCTTCTCCTCCTGGACGGTCCGGGTTCCTCGCGCGGCCGATCGACGGAACCGATCCATTACGCCGGTCCCGCCGGTCGCGGCAAAGATCATTTTGGCACCTGCCGCCGGGATCAGAGAAAGGTGATTTGGCGAAACCGCGCAGGCCCGCTAACAGCCGTCTCAACGGATGCGGGAATTCCGCGGAATCCCGGCTCGCCCCGTAGGGGCGGCCGACAGTCGAGGAGCATGAGAGCATGAGCCAGCATCCTGCCTTGGGCGAGGGGCGCGTCGCCGTCGTCACCGGCGCCGCCAGCGGCATCGGTCTCGCCGCCGCGCTTCGCTTCGCGGAGCTTGGCATGCGGGTCTGCCTTGCCGATCTCGGCGGCGTCGCGCTGGACAAAGCCGCGGCGACGGTGGCCTCGGTGGCCAAGCGCGGCACCGCCGATGTGCGGCCGGTGCCGACCGACGTCAGCGACCGCGGCGCCGTGGAGCGGCTCAAGGACGCCGCCTTGCGAGCCTTCGGCGAGGTGGCGGTGCTGATGAACAACGCCGGCACCGCGCCGGGCGGCGGTCCCTGGGATCATTACGAGGGCTGGCGTCGCGTACTCGACGTCAATCTCTGGGGGGTCATCAACGGCGTGCAGACCTTCGCCCGGACGATGATCGAGCAGGGCCGGCCTGGCGCCATCGTCAACACCGGCTCCAAGCAGGGCATCACCTGCCCGCCCGGCGATACCGCCTACAACGTGTCGAAGGCGGGCGTGAAGGTGCTGACCGAGGGCCTCGCGCACTCGTTGCGCAACACCGAGGGCTGCCGGGTGAGCGCCCATCTGCTGGTGCCGGGCTCGACCTTCACCGGGATGACGCGCGGCAACAACAACACGAAGCCGCCCGGCGCCTGGATGCCGGAGCAGGTGATCGACGTCCTGCTCGCCGGCATGGCCGCCGGCGATTTCTACATCATCTGCCCCGACAACGAGGTGACGCGCGAGATCGATGTCGGACGCATCCAATGGGCCGCCGACGACATCATCCGCAACCGGCCGCCGCTCTCGCGCTGGCACAGGGACTACAAGGACGAGTTCGCCGCCTTCCTCGCCAAGCGATAGCCGCCGAGCCGCCTCCGTCGTTATTGATCTTGTCGCATTTTCTGCGCCGAACCGGCGTCCACTTCGGCGGAAAATGCTCAGTGGACGTGGCGATGGTGGATGTCGGGGTAATGCGGATGCCGGTGCAGCATCGGCGCGTGGCGATGCACGTGCGCGTGGGGCTCGCCGGCGGGATCCTCCGGCGAATGGGCATGCCGATGGTGCGCGTCATGGACATGAGCGTGCTCGTGCACCAGCTCATCGTGGCGATGCTCGTGCTCGTGATGCTCGACGAGATGGAAATAGAGGCCCAGGCCCATCAGCAGCGCCGCCGCCGCCAGCCGCAGGGTGATCGGATCGCCGAAGAGCAGGATGGCGAGCAGCGCGCCGATGAAGGGCGCCGCCGAGAAATAGGCGCCGGTCCGTGCCGAACCCAGATGGCGGAGCGCCAGCACGAAGCAGACGAGGCTGACGCCATAGCCGAATAACCCCACCAGCGCGGTGGCGGCGATGCCCGCCGGCGGCGGCAGCGCCGCGCCATGCAGGCTCGCCAGGCCCACATTCACCGCGCCGGCGATCAGACCCTTCACCATCGCGATCTCAAGGGGATCGGCGCTGGAGAGCTTGCGCGTCAGATTGTTGTCGATGCCCCAGCAGAGGCAGGCGGCGACGATGGCGAGCGCACCGCCGCCGAGCCCTGCCGGGCCGCCTTCCCAAGCGAGGATCAGCGCGCCCAGCAGGATCGCCGCCGCGCCGAGCCCGACGCGAAGATCCACATTCTCGCGGAAGACCACCCAGGCGATGCCGAGGGTGAAGAGTCCCTCCATGTTGAGGAGGAGCGAGGCGGCGGAAGCGGGCGTCGCCGCGAGGCCGAGCATCAGCAGCACCGGCCCGAGCACACCGCCCGCCAGCACCACGCCGGCGAGCCAGGGCAAGTCGGCGCGGCGGAGCGGCGCCTCCGGCGGCGCGCTGCCGAGGAGGCGCCGCGCGACGTGAATGACCGCCAGGCCGATGCCGGCGCCGAGATAGAGCAGGCCCGCCAGCATCCAGGGATCGACGCCGCCGAGCAGCAGCTTCGCCAGCGGCGTGCTGGCGCCGAAGAGCGCCGCCGAGAGCAGCGCCAGCGGCGCGCCCGGCCAGGCGAGAGCGTGCGTGATCGTGCGCATTCGCCGAGCATGGCACGACCGGCCGATTTCGCAATCGGGAGCGGGGCTGGTCTGACCCCAACCGGGGCTAACGCGCGGACGTCCTTGCGCGCGCTGTGCCGGACCGGCGGCGTCGGGTTGGCTTGGCCGCCGCGGGACGCCGCTTGCGCTGCCGCATGGTGCGCCCGCGCGCAGCCTTGAGCTGGCGCGCATCGTCGAGGCGGAGCTTTTCCGACGCCGCGAACAGGCGCTCCAGCAGCCGCGTCAGCAGACGACGCTGGCCGGCGCTGAGCCCGGCCAGGACCGCCGCCTCCCGTCGGCGCCAGAGCGGCCGCAGCCGGCAGACCAGCCGCTCGCCGGCGCGCGACAGCGCCCAGCGCCGCCGCTTCGGGCTCGGGCCCGCAGTCGCGGCGATGAAGCCGCGTCGTGCCATGGCCGCCAGCAGCCGGCTCACCAGCGCCTTGTCCATGGCCGTCGCGCTCACCAGCTCGCCCGGCGTCAGCGCGCCCTCGCGGCCGAGATTGCTCAGGATCCGCATCTCCGGCACGCCAAGCCCGAAGCGCGCGCCATAGAACTGCTGCGAGCCCTTGAAGAGGGAGCTTGCCAGCGCATGCACGCGAAGATCGAACGACTTTCCCTGCCGTGCGGTCAGGCCGGCCTCCGTTGCTCGCGATTCCGCCGCATCCATAGCATGGGGACTCGAGGGATGAAAACCCGGTCCGCAAGCAGAACACGATGATGCGGCTGGCCGCTATCGTTGACTGCTCAATCAATCCGCCGGCGGCGCGATTTCCCGAAACGCTTGATCCACATCAACGCGAGAAATCGCCGGTCGGGTCTATTGATCGTTTGATCATGGCAAGATGCCGTGATCCCGCTGCACACATAGAGGGGTCGGATGTCACAAAACGGCAGTGCGCCCGACGTGGCGGAATTTGCGCCTGCCAATCCCGCTGGTCTGGCCGGCGAGGTCGCGAATATGATGCATTGGCGGAGCGGGTGCGGAAGGCACCCAGCGGTGGAGCGTCATGGCGTCCTCAGAACCTGTCGCATTTAGCCGGGCCAAGCCCGGCGCGGAAGCAACCCGGCGTGTGCTCATCCTCGGCGCCGCGGGGCGGGACTTTCACAACTTCAATGTCGTCTACCGCGACGATCCAAAGGTGGAGGTCGTCGCCTTCACGGCGGCGCAGATTCCCGGCATCGCCAATCGGCGCTATCCTGCCGAGCTGGCGGGGCCGCGCTATCCCGACGGGATTCCGATCGAGGACGAGGCGCGGCTGGAGGCGCTCTGCGTGGCGCACCGGGTGGACGAGGTCGTGTTCGCCTACAGCGACGTGCTGCACGCGCAGGTGATGCATCTGGCATCGCGCGCGCTGGCGGTGGGCGCGGATTTCACTTTGCTGGGTCCCGAGCGCACCATGCTGCAGGCGACGCGGCCGGTGATCGCCATCACCGCCGTGCGCACCGGCTGCGGCAAGTCGCAGATCTCGCGCTGGCTGTCGCGCCGTCTGCGCCAGGCCGGCCGGCGCGTCGCGGTGGTGCGCCATCCGATGCCCTACGGCAATCTCGTCGACGAGCGCCTGCAGCGCTTTGCCATCTCGGCGGATCTCGACGCGGCGCGCTGCAGCCTGGAGGAGCGCGAGGAATACGAGCCTCATCTCGCACTCGGCAACCTGGTGTTCGCCGGCGTCGATTACGCCGCCATTCTCGCGCAGGCGGAGAGCGAGGCGGACATCATCGTCTGGGACGGCGGCAACAACGATTTCCCGTTCATCCGGCCGGATCTGCATATCGTGCTGGCGGACGCGCTGCGACCGACGCAGATCGCCAGCCATCATCCCGGCGAGACGGTGGCGCGGATGGCGGATGTGGCCGTCATCAACAAGGTCGACGCGGCGAGCGCGCCCGCGGTCGAGCTCGCGGTGCGCGAGTTCCGCCGCATCAATCCCGGCGCACTGATCCTGCGCGCGGCCTCGCCCGTGCGGCTCGACGATCCCAACGCCGCGCGCGGCCGTCGCGTCGTGGTGGTGGAGGACGGTCCTTCGCTGACCCACGGCGGCATCAGCCACGGCGCCGGCTACGAGGCGGCGCGGGCGGGCGGTGCCGCCTCCATCATCGATCCGCGTTCCGCGGCGGCGCCGCTCATCGCCGAGGTTTATCGGAAATATCCGCATATCGGCACCGTGCTGCCCGCGGTGGGCTACAGCCCGGCGCAGCTGGCGGCGCTGGAGGCGACCCTCAACGCCGCCGCGGCCGATGTGGTGGTGGCGGCGACGCCCGTCGATCTGTCGCGGCTCGTCCGCCTCAACAAGCCGCTGGTGCGCGCCCGCTACGAGTTCGCCGAGGCGGAGGAACCCGGCCTCGGCGGCGTCATCGATCGCTTCCTCGCCGTTCACCAGCCGGTGCCTGCCGTGTCCTGAGCGGCGGCATCGAGTGGTCCAGCGACCAGATGCCGCTGGAGAGCGTGCCGGGTGTTGATCTGAATCAAGGTGATCGCCTGCCGAGCCGGCTAACCTGCGCGGTGCGGTAGGCTGCTGCCGGCGGCCGCCGCCGAAGCGAGGATGCCATGGTGCAGGTGACGGACGACACATCGCCCGAGCTCAATATCAGCGCGGAAAAGGTGTGCTACATCATCACCAAGGCGCGCGAGTATGATGCCAAGGTGGATCCGGTCGAGCCCGATCCGGGATCGAATCCCACCGATACCGGCGCGCGCGAGATCCTCAGCGACTACGCCGACGACCCCACCGCCGCCGAGCTCCAGGAGGCGATCGACGATCTCAACGACGACGAGGTGATCGATCTGATCGCGATGGTATGGGTCGGGCGCGGCGATTTCGGCAAGAGCGAGTGGCGGAGCGCGCGCGGCCTTGCCCGCCAGCGGCACAAGCGCAAATCCGCCAGCTACCTCATGGGAATGCCGACGCTCGGCGATTTCCTGGAAGAGGGCATGGCGCAGCTCGGATATTCCTGCACCGAGTACGACATCGGCCGCCTCTGAGCGCGGCGATCACTTTCTCCTGAGCGAGGCGACCCGGCGCCCATCCCGTCGCGCGGAAGGGATGGGAACGCGGCCGCGTGCGTGGCAGAGTCCGCGACCTCCGCCATCCTGAGGTCGCGACGCCGATGAAACCTCTCTCGCTCCTTGGATTCCTGCTGGCGCTCTGCGTCGCGCTCGCGGCCGCTCCGGCTGCGGCGGTCGAGACCCTCGACAGCACGCCGCGCACCGCCGTCATGTCGGCCTTCCGGCCGGAGTGGACGGCGCTGCAGGCGCGGCTCAGGGACCGCCGGGACTATCTCGTCAACGGCGCCACCTATTCGACCGGCACCATCGAGGGGAGGCCGGTGGTGCTGTTCCTGAGCGGCGTCAGCATGGTGAACGCGTCGATGACGGCGCAGCTCGTGCTCGATCGCTTCGCCGTTGAGCGGATCGTGTTCTCCGGCATCGCCGGCGGCGTCGATCCCGACCTCTCGATCGGCGACGTGGCGGTGCCGTCGGAGTGGAGCGAGTATCTGGAGGCGGTCTTCGCGCGCAAGACCGCCGGCGGTTATGTCGTGCCGGGCTTCTTCAGCAAGTCGATCGCCAGCTACGGCATGATCTTTCCGCAGCCGGTGGAGATCGCGCGCGAGAACGGCGACATCGAGAAGCGCCAGTGGTTTCCGGTCGACGCCGATCTCCTCGCCCTTGCCCGCAAGGCCGCCGCTGCCACCGCGCTCCAGGACTGCACGGCGGAGCGCCGGTGTCTCAAGCGCAAGCCCCGGATCGTCGTCGGCGGCCGCGGCGTCTCCGGCCAGGCCTTCGTCGACAACAAGGCGTTCCGGCTCTATGTGCGCAAGACATTCGGCGCCGAGGTCCTCGACATGGAAAGCGCGGCGGTGGCCCATGTGGCCTATCTCAACAAGGTGCCGTTCATCGCCTTCCGCAGTCTCTCCGATCTCGCCGGCGGCGGCCCGGAGGAGAACGAGCTCGGCACCTTCTTCCAGCTGGCGGCGGACAACTCCGCCGCTGTCGTCGTCGCGTTCCTGCGGTCGCTGCCCTAGCCGATCGCGCCGGGGAAGGCGCAATCCCGCCGCAATTCCGGCGGTCAACGGGGTGAAATTTTCCCGGTCACCAGGGATTAACCTCCCGGGGGATATCGTTCTGGGAGCGCGCCCGCGCGAGCCAGCCTCGCCGAGGCGCCGGAGCGGGCGCGGTCGCCCGGGCATCGATTGGACTGCTTACCTTGACGCTGTCGCCCTCCCTCGACGTCGCCCTCCGCTATCTGGCGGGGTTCGGCGACGTCAATGCGCTCGGCCCGGCGACCCTCGCGATCATGGTGATGCTGTTCGCCCTCGGCCGGTTCCGGCTCGGCCTGATCTGGGTCGCCGCCTTCGGCGGCTGCGTCCTTGCCACTTTCGCGCTCAAGGCGTGGCTCGGCGGCTTCCAGCTCTCCGTCCTGTCGCTGCATCTCATCGCCGACGAGTTCCCGAGCGGCCATACCAGCACCGCCACCGCCTTCTATGGCGCGCTCGCCGTCGCGGCCTGGCGCGCGGGCAGGGAAGGCTGGAGCGCGCATCTGGCGAAGCTGCTCGCCGCGGCGGTCGGGCTCTTCGCGCTGGCGATCGTCGCCGCCGTCCGCCTCCTCGAGTGGCACCATGCCCTCGATATCGTCTTCGGGCTGCTGATCGGCGGCGCCGCCGCCCATGCGATCGACCGCGCGCTTCGCGAGCAGCACATCCCGCTGCGCCTGCTGCCGGCGGTGCTGCTGCCGGCGCTGCTGGTGGCCGTGCTGCTGCACGGCGAGCGGATGCTCTCGACGGCGGCCGTCAAGGCGGCGATCGCCGCCTATGGGGTGGTCTGAGCCGCCCGCCTGGGTCATCGGCAATACCGATGGCATATATCACTTGAAACCATTTTTCGTGAACGCCGCGCGGGCATAGGTTTTGGGCGTCGTTTCCGCCCGGGAGCTCGCATGCCTGCCTCCGCCACGTCCGCTGCCGCCAGCACCCGCCGCGCGGCGCTTTCCGGCCTCGCCGCCAACCTGGTCGGCATCGGCCTCGCGCGCTTCGGCTATACGCCGTTGCTGCCGGCGCTGGTCGGCGCCGGCTGGTTCAGCGAGAGCGACGCCGCCGATCTCGGCGCCGCCAATTTCGCCGGCTATCTCGTCGGCGCGCTCCTCGCCCGGCGGATGGCGCGCGGCGCCGCGGTGGCGCCGGTGCTCCGCGCCATGATGGCGCTGGTGGTCGCGAGCCTCTTCGCCTGCGCGCTCCGCGATCTGGGCTTCGCCTGGTTCTTCCTGTGGCGCGTCGCATCGGGCATTGCCGGCGGCGCCATCATGGTGCTGGCGGCGCCGGCGGTGCTGGCGGCAACGCCGATGGCGCGCCGCGGCGTCGTCGGCGGCATCATCTTCACTGGCGTCGGCCTCGGCGTCGCCGCCTCCGGCACGCTGGTGCCGCTGCTGCTGCGCCTCAGCGGTCTCGCCGGCGCCTGGATCGGGCTCGCGGCGCTGGCGCTGCTGCTCACGGTCTTCGCGTGGCGGGGCTGGCCGGAGCCGGTCGGTCTTGCCGCCGGCGCCGCGAGCGCCACATCGGGTCGCGGTGCGCCGAGCCTGCCGGTGGCGGGAGTTCTGGCGGCCTATGCGCTCAACGCCGTCGGGCTGGTGCCGCACATGCTGTTCCTGGTCGCCTTCGTCGCGCGCGGCTTGGGTCGCGGCCTGGAAGCGGGCGGCGCCTGCTGGGTGCTGTTCGGGATCGGAGCGCTGATGGGACCGCTGATCACCGGACGTCTCGGCGACCGCATCGGCTTCGCGGCGACGCTGCGCCTGGCGCTTCTCGTCGAGGCGATCGCGGTGGCGCTGCCCGCGCTCTCGACGGACCCGGTCTCGCTCACGCTCTCGAGCCTGATCGCCGGCGCGATGACGCCGGGCATCGTGCCGGTGGCGCTCGGGCGCATTCACGAGCTGGTGCCGGATCCGCACGGCCAGGGCCGCTGCTGGAGCCAAGCCACCACCGCCTGGGCGCTGACCCAGGCAGCCGCCGGCTATGCCTCGGCCCATGTCCTGGCGGTGGCCGGCAGCTACGCCCTGCTGTTCAGCCTCGGCGCGCTCGCCTTGCTGGCGGCGCTCGCCCTCGAGCTCGGCACCGCTTGGACGCGCCGGCCCGTGCTCTGCACCACCGGCTGACGGCGCCCCGGCTTCGCCGCCGCCAGGTGCTGGCGCGCGAGCTCGATGAACTGCTTCAGCGCCTTGGAGACGAAGCCGTCGCGCCGGCGCACCAGCACGGTCTCGACGCGCGCCTCCGCCGCCGGCAGCGCATGCAGGGCGACGCGGCCCTCGGCGGCGGCGCGCGCCACCGCGGCGCGCGGCAGCAGCGTCACGCCCATGCCGGCGCCGACGCAGCCGATGATGCCGTCGAGGGTGCCGAACTCCAGCCGCCGCACGTCGACGAGGCCGCGCTCCGCCAGGATCGTCTCCAGCCGCGCGCGGTAGGAGCAGCCGGGACGGAACACGATGAGCTTCAGCTTGTCGCGGCCGGGCGCGGCGGCGAGCGCGTCGAGATCGGCGATCCAGGGCGCCGTCGCCACCACCAGCTCCTCCTCGATGAGCGGCATCGCCTCGAGGTCGGGTTGCTGCAGCGGGCCGGCGACGAAGGCGGCCTCGACGCGATGGTCGAGCACCATGTCGATGAGCTCGGCGGTGGTGCCGGTGACGATCTCCATGTCGACCGCCGGGCAGAGGGCGCCATAGGCGGCGAGGATCGGCGGCAGCCGCACGGCGGTGGCGGATTCGAGCGCGCCGATCACGATGCGCCCGTGCGGCACCAAGCCGTCCGAGGCCGCCTGCTTCGCTTCGCCGATCAGGCGGCCGATCCGCTCCGCATAGGGAAGCAGCTGCTCGCCGGCGCTGGTGAGGCTGACGCCGCGGCTGTGGCGGGTGAAGAGCGGCACGCCGAGCTCCGCCTCCAGGAGGCGGATGCGCTGCGTCACGTTGGACTGCACCGTGTTGAGGCTCTGCGCCGCCCGGGTGATGCCGCCCGCCCGCGCCACCGCCGCGAATACCGCGAGATCTCCTGCGTCCATGGTTCTGCTCCGGAACTGTGCGCTACCATCTTAAAAAGCGATGGCTGCGCCGGCAACAGACCATTTTTCATGACAGCCGTGCCGCCGCTCGGCGGCGGCTCAGCCGCGCAGACTCTGCGGCGTCCGGATGCGGTAGAGCAGCCAGAGCGTCAGCAGGCCCGCGAAGAGCAGATAGCTCTGCAGGAAGTTGAGGTGGCTCTCCGCCAGCTCGTTGGTGATCGGCAGGAAGTTGCCGGTGAAGAGATAGGCGAGGGCGAGCCCCAGCCACAGGATCGGCCGCGCTTGGCGCGGCTGCAGCGCCAGGGCGAAGAGCAAGGCCGCGAGGATCGGCGGCAGGATGCCGTAGTGGTATTCCCAGGCGATCGGCGAGGCGATGGTGAAGGTAAGCGCCGCCGTCATGAAATCGAGGAGGCCGCCCTTGTCGTCATCGCGATCGCGCAGGAACAGCGCTCCCACCACCAGCGCGAAGGAGGTGAGGAGCGTGCCGTAATAGACCAGCGGCTGGTAGGGCGGGAACACCGGCGGCACCACCAGGCTGTCGCCGAGGAAGAGCGCGCGGTTCAGCAGCCCGTTCACCGACTGGTTGTGGAAGTAGTTCTCGCCATGGCTCGACAGGAACTGCAGCACCGAGAGGTAGTCGAGATTGTTGGCGACGCCGAACAGCGCCAGCGACAGCACGCTGGCCGGCACGAACACCACCACCCAGCCGAGCAGCAACGGCCAGTCGCGCCGCAGCACGCCCCAGATGACGAAGAGGCCGAATTGCGGCTTGAGGAGACAGATCGCGCCGATCAGCGCACCGGCGAGGCCGCGGCGCTCCAGCACGAAGGCGAGGCAGGCGAAGATGAAGAGCGCGTTGATCCAGGTCTGCACCTGGCCGATCGTGTAGGCGAGCATGATCGGATAGAAGGTGAGGGTGGCGACGATCGCCATGCCGCCCACCGCCGCGCGCGTCAGCATGTCGCCCTTGCCGGCGATGCCGCTGCGCTCCGCCAGCACCACGGCGAAGCCCGCCATCGCCAGCGCCGTCACCACGATCCAGGCCCAGCCGATGACGTTGAGGAGATCCGGCGAGAGCGGCACGCCCACGGCCCGCATCGCCGCCAGCGGCAGCAGCGAGGTCGGCGGATACTGGAACTTGATCTGCTGCTCGAAGAAGATCGCCTGGTAGAGCTTGCCCTCATGGGGCGTCTGCAGCCAGTCGAGCGCGGCGATCATCGGATCCCAGCTGTCCGCCCAGCCATGGCCGGGATCGAGCGCCCAGGCATGAAGCTGGTTGCGGCTCGATTCCATGTTGAGCGCCCGGGCGACGACGTTCATCGCGCCGATGCTCAGCAGGATGAAAAGCCCGGCGAGCAGCAGCCGGCGCCGCGGGCTGGCGGCGAGGGCGAAGGGGCGATAGGGGATCGAAGGATCGGACATGACGCGCTACCGCTCCGACGAGGGATCTGTCTGCAGGCCCGCCGCAACTCTCTAGCCCATTCGTTGCGTTGCAGCAACGTAAGTACGCGAGGCCCGGGCTTAACCATCCCCCGCGCCGGACGCTTGTGCTGCCGCCGGATTAAGCTTCTATTAAGCATGCCGCGCTGTGGTGATGATCACAGCCGAATGCAGAAAGTATGCGACCGATGCGCCCCATACAGTCCGTGATCGCCCTCGCGCTGCCCCTGCTGGCGGCGGCGGCAAGCCCGGCCGTGGCGCAGGCGCCCGGCGCCGCCGCGCTGGTGGAGGACGTGACGCCGGGCATCGCTGGCGTCGAGGCCTTCGATTATGTCCCGGCGGGGAAGCGGATCGTGCTGGGGAGCGGCGGCAAGCTGACGCTGGGATATCTCGCTTCCTGCGTCGAGGAGACCATCACCGGCGGCACGGTCACCGTGGGCAGCGAGCAATCCACCGTCGCCGAGGGCAGCGTGCAGCGCAAGACCGTCGCCTGCGCCGGCCGCCCGCTGCAGCTGAGCGCCGAGCAGAGCGGCAAGAGCGGCGGCATCGTCTTCCGCATGCCGCCGAAGCCGGCGCCGAAGCCGCTGCTCATCCACGGCGCGAGCCCGGTGGTCTCGCTGCCGCAGCCCGGGCAGCTCAGCATCGTCAGGGTCGACCAGCCCGGCGACCCGATCGCCCTCGATCTGCCCGGCAAGCCGGTCGATCTCGCCAGCCGCGGCGTCCGCCTGGTGCCCGGCGGCACCTACAGGGCGAGCTACGGCAGCTCGGCGATCGTCTTCCGGGTCGATGCGGCCGCCGCCGAGACCGGCTCGCCGCTCCTCCGCCTGATCCAATTCTGACGTGACGCGCCGCGACGTCGCCGCGGTCGCCGGCATCGCGCTGGTCGCGGCGCTGCTGCTGGCGTCGTCGCTTTTCGCGCGGCTCGAGGGGCCCGGCATCGACGTGCTGTTCTGGCTGCGCCAGCGCATCCTCGGCTCGCCGCAATCGCCCGCCGACAGCCCGGTGGTGGTGATCGGCATCGACGAGGAGACCTACCGCCGGCCGCCCTTCGCCGATACGCCCCGCGTCATGTGGACGCCGCAGGCGGCGAAGATCCTGAACGCGGTGCTCGACGCCGGCGCCACGGTGGTGGGATTCGATTCCGTCTACGCCACCTCGATCGAGCCCTTCATCCCCGGCTACGAGCGCGACTTCCTGCGCAGCCTGCACCGCGCCGGCAGCGAGCGGCGCCTGGTGCTCGGCTACATGCAGCATCAGCAGCAGCCGATCGTGCCGTTCCGCGGCCACATCCTCGCGGCCGGGACCGATACGCTGCGCGGTCTCAACCTGCTCGAGGATCCCGACGGCGTCATCCGCCGCGTGCCGCTGTTCCTGCATCCGGACGGTCAGAGCGGCGGCATGCCGCAGCCGGCCTTCGCCCTCGCGCTCGCGGCGCGGGCCAGGGGCGTGGCGGCGGAGCGCCGCGACGACGGCACCGTCCTTCTGGGCGGCGAGCCCGTGCGCCAGATGGGCGCCAATGCGCTCGGCCTCAACTTCGACACCGAGGCGGGCGCGGTTCCCACCTATTCCTTCGCCGATCTCGCGGCCTGCGCCGAGCAGGGGAACGCGGATTATTTCCGGCGCAATTTCTCCGGCCGCGTGGTGCTGATCGGCACCGTGCTCGACGTCGAGGACCGGATCCTCTCCTCCGATCGCTTCGCCACCTGGCCCGAGGGAATGAATCTTCCCGCGCGCTGCGTGGTGCCGCCGATGGAAGGGCTGTTCCGGGCGGACCTGCGCCGCGACACCATCCCCGGCGTCTATGTCCATGCCGCCGCGATCACCACCCTCTTGCGCGGCGACGGGCTGGTGCCGGTGCCGCGCTGGGTCACGGTCCTCGCCCTCTTCGCCCTCGCCGGGCTCGTCGGTCTTGCGGTGATGCGCCATCGCCAGTCGCTGGCGGCGGCGCTGTCGCTGTTCCTCGCGGTGGCCTGGGCCTGTGCCGCCCTCGTGGCCTTCGATCACGACCTGGTGCTGCCGCTCTTCAAGGGCGGCATCGCCGCGCTGCTGGGATTCGGCGGCGCGCTCGCTTATCGCTTCGGTGTCACCGACCGCAACCGTCGCCGCCTCGCCAGGGCCTTCACGCTCTATCTGCCGGGGCCGGTGGTGGATCGTCTGGTCGCCACCGACGCGCAGCCGCAGCTCGGCGGCGAGCTCCGCATCGTCTCGATCCTGTTCTCCGACCTCGCCGGCTTCACCCGCGTCTCCGAGCATCTCGACCCGCAGGCGCTGGTGAGCGCGCTCAACACCTACTTCGCCGGCGTCACCCAGATCATCGAGGCCCATGGCGGCTTCGTCGACAAGTTCATCGGCGACGCGGTGGTCGGCGTCTTCGGTGCGCCGCTCGACGATCCGCGTCACGCCGAGAACGCGGTCAAGGCGGCGCTCGCCATCCGCGCCACCGGCGGCGCGGCGGCGCGCGCGCTGGCGCCGCCGGGCGGCGCGCCGCCGCAGACGCGGATCGGCATCAACACCGGCCCGGTGCTGATCGGCAATATCGGCTCGCCCCGGCGCTTCAACTACACGGTCATGGGCGACGCGGTGAACCTCGCGTCCCGCGTCGAGGGCGTCAACAAGCGCTACGGCACGCTGGTGCTGGTGAGCGACGCAACGATGGCGGCCTGCGGCGCTGCCGTCGTCTTCCGCGAGATCGATACCGTCACCGTGCAGGGCCGCGCCCGCGCGGTCGGCCTCTATGAGCCGCTCGGCGCCGCCGGCAGCGTTCCCGCGGAGACGCTGGCCCGGCGCGATGCCTTCGCGGCAGCGCTGCGCCTCTGGCGGGTCGGCGCCTTTGCCGAGGCGGCGCGCCAGTTCGGCGCGCTCGCCGAGGCGGACGAGGCGGCGCGCCGTCTCGCCGCCCATGCGGAGGAATACGTCATCGATCCGCCGGCGGATTGGAGCGGCGTCTCGGTGCTGACGGAGAAATAGTCGTCACGAGAGGATCGGCGTGGCGCGTCCTTCGAGACGGCCGCTCGCGCGGCCTCCTCAGAATGAGGCGCATCGGGGATGCCGGAAAGAAAAGGCCTCACCCTGAGAAGCGCGCCTTGGCGCGCGTCTCGAAGGGCGCAGGGTGGCGGCGCAACGATCAGCCCTTGCCGCCGCCGCCGTCGCCGATGATCGCGAAGGGGGCCCAGAAGATCGGGTGGGCGTAGGAGAAAGCGGTCTTGCCGTCGACGGTGGCGCCGGCGCCGTCGATGAGGGCGAGCTCCGCCTGGCGCAGCGCCTCGGCGCGGCCGAGGCCGGGCTCGGCGGCCTGGCGGCGGAAGAGATCGGTGGTGAGCGCGCGCGCCGAATTGGTCTCCACCGGCCAGTTGGAGACCAGCACGGCGCGGGTTCCCGCGTAGAAGAAGGCGCGGCCGAGGCCCGACACCGCCTCGGCGCCGGCGCCGTCGCCCGCCGCGGTGTTGCAGGCGGAGAGCACCACCCAGTCGGCGTCGAGCTTGAGGCCGAGGATCTTGCTCATGGTGAGGAGCCCGTCGCCGCCCACATGGGCGACCGCCGGCGCCGAGAGCGCCAGCGCCGGCTCCTGCAGCCCGTCGAGGTCGCCGGGCACCAGCCCGTGCGTCGCGAACATGACGACGCGGCGGTCGCGGAGATTGAGCGTGCGCACCGCCTCCTCGTTCGCCTTGTCGCCGAGGAAGACGTCGCTGGCGGGATCGGCCTTGAGCGCAGCGGCGATGCTGCGCACCTCCTCGGCGGTCTCGGGGAGCCGCGGCAGGTTCGCGACGGTGGCGGTTGAGACCGTCTCGGTCTTCGGCGCCGAGCGCAGATGCAGCCGCACGCCCCGCGTGGCGACGCCGCCGGCGCTCGCCACCATCGTGCCTGACGATCTCGCCTCGCGCGCCTCCTGCTCGTTGAACCAGGGATCGCCGAACCCCGCGAAGGCGCGCCGGCTCGCATTGCCCGCGGGGAGGCCGCGCAACGTCGCGAGCGCGGTCGCCGAGGGAAGCTGCGTCACCGCCACCTGGCGGATGAGCCAGGGCACGCTCTTATATTCCGCGAAGGGCACGCTGCCGCGCGGATCGAGCTTCACCGCCGCGGTCGGCAGCAGGCCGAGCGGCAGCTGGCCCAGCGCGCCGTGCGGCACCACCAGCAGCGAATGGGCGCCGTGCCAACCGGACTCAACCGGCGCCAGCAGCGCTGCATAGAGCTTGTAGGCGCGCGCCAGGTCGAAGGCGGGGATGTCGGCGAGGGTCTCGGCGTTGGGGTCGAGGGCGCGGCGGAGCTGGCGCACCTCCTCGGCAAGCTGCGCCGCCGAGAGCGGCGCTGCCGCGAAGGCGACCGTGCCCGAGGCCGGCACCGCCCAGACGAAGGTTCTGGCGCTTCCCACATAGAAGCTCAGCATCGCCTCGCCGGGACGCAGCACCTTGCGGATCTGCTCGACGGTGACCGGGCGCGGATCGATCAGGTTGGCGTAGTCCGGAAAGCGCTTCTCGATCTCCTCGCGAAGCGCCGCGCGCGCCGTCCGCAGCTGATCGATCTGCGCCCTGACCGCCGCCACCGCCTGATCGTCGCGCTGACCCGCCGGCGCGCTCTGCAGGCTCGCCAGCAGGCTGAAGAGCGCGTTCGCCTGGCCGCGGGCGTCCTGCTCCCGCCGCGCGAGGTCGGCCAGCGCCGGGTCGCGCACGCTGCTGCGCGCGGCGCTCTCGGAGAGCGCGCGCTGCACCGCCTGGCCGCGCACGATGTCGGCGACCGCGAAGGCCTCGGTGGCGGCGCCGCTGTCGTGCGCGTCTGACAGCAGCGTGATGTAGGATTCGAGCGCGAAGCGCAGCCGCCGCTCGCGCAGGATCGGCGAGGCCTCGCCGCTGTCGCTGACGCGGGAGGACTGAATCAGCTTCGGCACCACGGTGCGAAAGGCGGCGAGCGCGTCGTCGCGGCGGCCGGCGGCATAGAGCGCCGCCGCGCGCAGCCCCTCGGCATCGAGCGTGTCCGGATGGTTGGGGCCGAGATTCTGCTCGCGCCGGCCGGCGATCTGCTCGATGCGCTGCAGCGCATCCTTGGCGCGGCCGGAATTCAGCTCGGCGACGACGCGGTCGAGATTGTTGTTGAGCATCACTCGGCCCTGCTCGTCGGTCGGGCCGACACCGCGCTGGGCATCGTCGAAGGCGGTCATCGCGTCGCGCCAGTCGTCCTCCGCCACATAGGCGCTGGCGACGGCGATGCCGGCATTCACCGCCGTGCGCGAGCCGAGCGACGCGCCGATTCGCTTGTAGACGTCGAGCGCGGTCTGGGCCAGACGGCGCGCGTCGTCCGGCCGGCCCTCGTCGAGCACGATGACGGCGAGCGAGCCGACCGCCTGGGCGGTCACCGGCGCGTAGCGGCCCTGCTGATGCAGGCTGTTGAGGAGGGCGGTGCGCACGATCGATTCCGCCTCGGCGAGGCGGCCCTGCCGGTGGATCGCGTTGGCGAGCGCGAGCCGCCGCTGCACCGTGAAGCCGAAGAACAGCTCCCGCGGCGGCTTCAAGCTCATCATCCACTCGTCGTAGTCACGCAGCGCCTGGTCGGCGAGCGCCACCGACTGGGAAAGCTCGCGCTCGGCGTCGGCGAGGCGGCCCTGCATCGCATAGACCGTACCGATTGCATCGGCGGCATTGCCCTGCTGAACGCGAAGCGAGATCGGATCGATGCGCCGGCCCGACTGCATGGCCGCGAGCGCGTCGCGGACGCGCTGAATCTCCGCCTCCGCCTCCTTCATGTGGCCGGCGAGGGCGAAGCTGCGCGCCAGCGCGCCATGCGCGGAGACGATGCCACCGGCGCGGTTGCCGACGATGTTGGCGCGCTGCTGCGAGTAATCGAGCGCCGCGGCGTAATTGCCGACCTGGGATTCGGCATAGATGAGCTCGGTCAGCGCCACTTCGCCGGTATCGCCGGCGTCGCGGGAGATCTTGAGCGCCTGCTGGGCGTCGGCCACCCATTGCTGGACGCGGCCGAGCTGGCTCGCCGCCGCGGCGCGGTCGCGATAGAAGCGCGCGAGATCCGACGGCGAGGCGCCGGCGGGCGGCTGCGCATCCGCCAGCGTCGTATAGCGCGCGAGCTTCGCCGGATCGGGCTTGTC
>DATKPX010000630.1:0-4382 GCA_035523855.1 Allostellaceae bacterium | reverse complement strand
AGATCGGGATTGCCGATGACGCCAAGGGAGTATTCGCGGCCGGAGAGATACTCCTGCATCAGCAGCGGCGTGCCCGGCAGCTCGGCGCGCAGCCGGCGGAGCGTCTCCAGCGCCGCCTCGGCGGTCATGACCACCGAGCGGTGATCGATGCCGACGGAATTGTCGCCGAGGCACGGCTTGATCAGCGCCGGCAGCGGCCCCGCCGCATCCGTCAGCGGATCGTCCGGCGTGATCAGGATCTCGCGCGGCACCGGCACGCCGAGCATCCGCGCGATCCCCGTCACCACCGACTTGTCGTAGCAGGTGGCGAGGCAGGCGGGCCCGGCACCGGTATAGGGCAGGCCCAGCACGTCCAGCATCGCCGGCACATGAGCTTCCTGGCGCGCATCGTTGTCGAAGCCCTCGTCGCAGAGGTTGAGCACCAGGTCGGGCCGCCGCGCCTGCAGCGAGGCGATCAGCGCCGCATGGTCGTCGACGAAGCGGAAGCGGTAGTCGCCGAGCTTCGCCAGCGCGGCGCGGAGCTCGATCACGGTCTGCCGGTCCGCCTCGCCGTAGCGGCCATCGGGCTTCACCTTGTCCGGGCGCCGCGGGTCGCCCAGCACCACCGCCACCTCGCGGCAGCCGCCGGCGCTGCGCGCCGTCACCAGCAGGCGCCGCGCCATCATGCCGAGATCGCCCGCGGTGTCGGACTGGGCATCGACGAGATCGCGGAACGCCACCGCCTCGAAGCCGAGCCGCTCCAGCAGCGCTGCGATGCGGGCGCGGCCGTAGAGACGCTCGGCGAAGAAGCGGTCCGCCGCCACGCCGCGCTCGACCTCGATGATGATCTCGCGGGTGATCAGGCGGTCGCCGGCGGCGGAGAGCGCCCGCTCGCGGCAGACCAGCGCGCGGCCGTCGAGCCATTCCCAGGAGCGCGGCTCGAAGTTCTGCCGGAGCCAGTCGCCGTCGACGAGATCGAGGGCGAGCCGCCCGCCCGGCCGCAGCAGGCGGCGGGCATTGGCCAGCAGCGCCGCGTCGTCCTCGGCGCTGGCGAAATAGCCGAATGAATTGCCGAGGATCACCGCGCAGTCGAACTGCCCCGGCGCGCCGCCGGACCAGCGGGCGTCGCCCTCCAGGAAGTCGACCGCGAAGCGGCCGTCGCGGGCGCGGCGCCGGGCGAGATCGATGAGAGGACGGGAGAGATCGACGCCGGTGACGCCACGGAATCCGCGGCGCGCCAGCTCCAGGCTGTGCCGGCCCTGGCCGCAGCAGAGGTCGAGCACGCGCTCGCCGGGCTCCAGCGCGACGGCGTCGATCACCGCCTCGACGTCCGCCCGCGTATTGCGATCGTTCTCGAAGACGTCGCCGTCGGTCTTGAGATAGAGCTCGTCGAAGATCGTCCGCCACCAGTCCGCCGGGACATGCGCCTCGAAATCCGCGACCCGTCCCGGCGAGCGCGGCGATCCAGCGGCAGGCTTCGCGCGCGCAGCGGCGCTGCCGTCGATGGCGCGGAGCGCGCGGCGCGCGAGGCGTCTCGGCGGGTCCGGATCGATTGCTACGGTCATCCTCATGCTCCCCGAATGAATGGCGAGGCCGCGCTCAGGCGATGCCTCGCACCAGGCAATTGACGGCGAAGAAGGCGCAGGTGCTGTCCCAATAGGTGAGGACCGCGGCGTTGAACGCGTCCTTGCGCAGCATCGCGATGAGGCCGTCCATGGCCGCGGCGGCGGCGCTCATCAGCACCCTTCCCTTGAGCGGATCCCGCGGCTCGATGGCGACCGACCACAGCACCATGAAGCCGAACACGATGATGAAGCGGCGCAGCACATGGCTCGACTGCGAGTCGAGAGCGAGCCGGGCGGAGATTTTCTGGCCCATCGCCGGCCGCCTACTCCGCCCCCTCGGCGATCTCCTCGATGCGCACCCGCGCCAGGCCGCGCCGCTCGATGCCGAGGTTGCGCGCCGCCGCCTGGGAGAGGTCGATGACGCGGCCATAGCCGGGACCGCGATCGTTGATGCGGACGGTGACCGAGCGGCCGGTGGCGAGGTCGGTGACGCGCACCTTGCTGTGCATCGGCAGCGACGGGTGCGCGGCGGTGAGCGCGTTGCGGTCGAAGGCCTCGCCGCTGCTGGTGCGGCGGCCCTGATAGGGCTCGCCGTACCAGGAGGCGGTGCCGGAAAGGCAGGGCTCGGCGCAGCCCTGCCGCTCGCCGGAGCGGGAGGCGGCCTCGGCGTCCGGCGCGAAGAGAAGCAGCGCCGGCAGCAGAGCCAGCAGATTCCGCGGGCGGGTCATCGGCGCGCTCAGTCGCAGGGCGAGAAGAGCAACGGACGGTTCGGCTCGAGCCGCGCCGCCACGTAGAGATCGCCGATCTCGATCTCCACCATCGAGGGCCTGTCGCCGCATTTCCCGCGCACGAAGCTCTCGGCCTCGGCGGCGTTCTCGAAGACGTGGCCGAGAGCATTGCCCGGCAGCAGGACGATCCAGCGGTTCGCCCAGACGCGGCTGATCCGGTAGACCGGCGGCCGCCTCGTGCGCGGCGGAGGAGCAAGCGGCGGCTCGCCGCCGGTGCGGATGCCGCCGGCGAAGCGCTGCAGAAAGCGGCGCCAGAGCGGCGCCGGCGCGTCGCCGCCGGCGATGGGCAGGCGATCGCTCAGGACATGATCGAGGGAAGTCATGGCACCCTCGTCAGGCGGCGCGGCCGGCCGGGCCCGCCTCGCCGAAGATGATGGCGGCGCCGCGCCCGCCGCTCTCGTAGAGAGCGAAGCGAACCGCGTCGCGCTGCGTCACGAACACGCCCTCGATGAGCCCGCGCGTCTCGCGCGCCACCCACTGGCCGCGCTCGTTGCGCGTCACCGTGAAGGAGCGCCGACGGAGCGCGGAAGGTGCGACACTGACGGGCGAATGACCGAACATGACGGGAGTACTCCTGTTGCGTCTCTTGCTGTTGATGCGGATATCGCTGCCGGGCGCTCAGCCGTGCAGGTGCGCCGAGGCCGGCAGGTAGACCCAGGCGCGCAGCGCGATCAGCGCGATCGCCGCCGCGAGGATCGCCAGCAGCCCCAGCGCATCGCGCCAGAACCGGCGGAGCCGACTTTCCGGGAGAGCGTCGTTGACCGCCCGATAGCGGTCCTCCGGCGTGCTGTGGAGATAGTCGATGGCGGACATGGTATTGCCTCGTGCCGTGCTGCCAGCGCCCTCAGTGATGCGCCACGATGGCGGCGACGACGTTCACCGCGACGATGACAAGGGCGCAGCCGGCGAGGGTCCAGCCGAGCTCGCGCAGCATCTCCGACTGAGACTTGTCCGTCTCGGCGGTATGGTGCGGCACGCGGCGCGCGGGCGTTTCCCAAGCCGCGCGGCCGCTGCCCGCTCCCCCAAGATCGCGCAGGAAGTTGCGCATGATGGATCTCCTCGTCCCCACTGATGTGCCGGTGCATCAGTAGGTCGCGCGGCGATAAAAATTCGAGACGGGTCTCGCGGGCGCGCCATAAAGATGCCGACGGCCGCGCGCAGCGGCCTGATCCGGTTGCGGTTTCCCGCGTTTTTATGCGGCCTTTATGCGCCCTCCGACGGAAGCGCCTCGATTCTTTATGGTGCAACGCCATATACGCTGCAGCGCCAGCGCCGGCCGTCATAAGGCTCGCGAGGAGCGGGTTTCGCGCGCGGAGCTGACATAGATCAAAGTGAAGTGAAGTCACCCCGTCCTTAATCATTCACCTCGCTTCGCCGGATCGCCGCCGCTGCCGACATCGGCACCGCCGCCGGAAGGGAGAGTTCCAATGCTCGATGCAGTCATGGTGGTCCTCGGCCTGGGCTTCTTCGTCCTGGCATTGGGCTTCGTCGCCGCTTGCGACGGCATGTGAGGAGGCACAGATGATTTTCGACTACGCGCTGGGCTCGCTGGTGAGCCTCCTGATCACGGTTTACCTGGTCTACGCCCTCGTGCGGCCAGAGCGCTTCTAGGGGACCTTCGATGACTCTCAACGGCTGGCTTCAGATCGCGCTCTATTGCGTGGTCATCGTCGCGATCACGCGGCCCTTCGGCGGCTACATGACCCGCGTCTTCCAGGGCGAGCGGACCTTCCTGAGCCCGGTGTTGCGCCCCCTCGAGCGCGGCATCTACCGCCTCTGCGGCATCGACGAGACCGAGGAGCAGCATTGGCTGGTCTATGCGATCGCGCTGCTCTTCTTCAGCATCGCCGGCTTCGTCACCCTCTATGCGCTGATGCGGCTGCAAGACGTGCTGCCGTTCAACCCGGCCGGCCAGAGCGCGGTCGAGGAGAGCCTCGCCTTCAACACCTCGGTGAGCTTCGTCACCAACACCAACTGGCAGTCCTACGTGCCGGAGACCACCATGAGCTACCTCGTCCAGATGGCGGGGCTCACGGTGCATAATTTTCTC
>DATKPX010000629.1:0-5700 GCA_035523855.1 Allostellaceae bacterium | reverse complement strand
TGGCCGCAGTTCGGCGTGCCGTGCGGCCTCTTCCTCGCCAACCTCGCCTTCCTCTCCTTCAGCCAGATCTCCGGCAGCGCCTTCGTCGACTGGGGCTGGCGGATTCCCTTCGCCCTCAGCATCATCCTGGTCGGGCTCGGTCTCTATATCCGCCTCGGCATCCTGGAGACGCCGACCTTCACCAAGCTGGTGGAGGAGAAGAAGATCGAGCGCCAGCCGATCCTCGAGGTGTTCAAGCGCCATCCCAAGGAGATCTTCGTCTCCGCCTTCGTGCGGATGGCGGAGCAGGCGCCCTTCTACATCTTCACCGCCTTCGTCTTCGGCTACGGCACCACCGTGCTCAAGGTCTCCTACGACTTCCTGCTGACCGCGGTGCTGGTGGCCTCGCTGCTCTCCTTCGTCTCGATCCCGCTCTTCGGCCACATCTCCGACCGGATCGGGCGGAAGAAGATGTACATCATCGGCGCCGTCACCGTCGGCATCTTCGGCTTCGTCTATTTCGGCATGCTGAACACGGGATCGCTGGCGGTGATCTTCCTGGCGATCGTGCTGTCGCTCATCCCGCACGACATGATGTACGGGCCGCAGGCGGCCTTCATCGCGGAGTCCTTCACCGGACGGTTGCGCTACAGCGGCGCCTCGCTGGGATATCAGCTCGCCTCCATCATCGCCGGCGGACCGGCGCCGCTGATCGCCACCTGGCTCCTCGGCATCTATCATTCCGGCTATGCGATCGCGATCTATATCCTGTTCTGCGCCGCGGTCAGCGTCATCGCCTCGCTGATGATGCCAGACTATACCGGCAAGGACATCGAGGCCGAGTACGAGCACCAGTAGAAACAGCGTTAACGGGATCTGAAACGGGCGCCGCGAGGAGACCGCGGCGCCCATTTTCATGGCCGCCGCCGATGCCGCGACTTTTAGGCATCAGGAGCGGCCGCTTTACCAATCCCTAGCACCTCCGGCGCGATGCTGACGGCCTTGCCCGTGCGAGGAGGGCGCGCTCAGCCTTGCTGCAAGATCTTCATCCCGGCCCCGATTTCGAGTCCGTCACCGAGCCTGGCGAGACGATCCTCTGGCGCGGCAAGCCGGTGTTCTGGCCTTTCGTGCTGCACGCGGTGCCGATGCTGGTTTTCGGCGCCGCCTGGGGCGTCTTCGACGCCGCTCTCCTGAGCAAGGCCTTCGTCGCCGCGCAGGGGAACTTCGATCTTTTCCTGCTGGCCTTCGCTGTCATCCACGGCTTTCCCGCCTGGGGCAGCCTGCTCTACGCCGCCTATCTCGTGCTGGTGCACAGGAACACGGTCTATGCCTACAGCGACCGCCGCCTGCTCCTGCGCAGCGGCGTCGTCGGCACCCGCCTCAAGAGCATCGACTATGGCCGCATCCGGGAGCTCGACGTCACCGTCGGGATCTTCGAGCGCCTGTACGGCGTCGGCACGGTGCGCGTCCATGCCGGCCGCAGCACCGCCAGGGGCGCGCGTCTCTACGACCAGTTCGTCTCGATCGCCGATCCCTACGAGGTCTACCGCGCGATCAAGGGTGTCGAGCTCGACGGCAAGACCGACTGGCGCTATCCGAACGCGCTCCGGCCGGCGGTCAGTCCCGGCTACCAGCCCGAGCTGAAGCGCAGCGCCTGAGGTCTCAGGGCTGGACGCGCCCCGCCTGCCACTCTACTTCTCCCCCAGCATTCCCTTGAGCTTGTAGAGCAGCTCCAGCGCCTCCCGTGGCGTCAGGGCGTCGGGCTGGATCTCCGCCAGCGCCTTCTCGACCGCCGACTCCTTCGTCGAGACCGCGCTCCTCGGCCGCGCGGCGCTGAAGAGCGGGAGGTCGTCGGCAAGCCGGGCGAGGTCGCCGGACTGCTCGCTCTTCTCCAGCAACGCCAGCACCTCCTCGGCGCGCGCCACCACCGCCGCCGGCAGGCCCGCGAGCTTCGCCACGTGGATGCCGTAGGAGCGGTCGGCGGCGCCGGGCGCCACCTCGTGCAGGAACACCACCTCGTCCTGCCATTCCTTGACGCGCATGGTGCGGCAGGAGAGGGCGGGGAGGCGCGAGGCCAGCGCGGTGAGCTCGTGATAGTGGGTCGCGAAGAGGGCGCGGCAGCGGTTGCCGTCGTGGAGATGCTCGACGGCGGCCCAGGCGATCGAGAGCCCGTCGAAGGTGGCGGTGCCGCGGCCGATCTCGTCGAGAATGACGAGGGAACGCCGGGTCGCCTGATTGAGGATCGCCGCCGTCTCCACCATCTCCACCATGAAGGTGGAGCGCCCGCGCGCCAGATCGTCGGCGGCGCCGACGCGGCTGAACAGCCGGTCCACCACGCCGATGCGCGCGCTCTCCGCCGGCACGAAGCTGCCGATCTGCGCCAGGATGGCGATGACCGCGTTCTGGCGCAGGAAGGTGCTCTTGCCCGCCATGTTGGGGCCGGTGACGAGCCAGAGCCGCTGGCTCTCGCCGAGATCGCAATCGTTGCCGACGAAGCTCGCCTGGGTCTGGCGCAGCGCCGCCTCCACCACCGGATGCCGGCCGCCGGTGATGGCGAAGTCGGCGCTGTCGTCGACCGCCGGACGGCACCAGCGCTCGCTCACCGCCAGCTCGCCGAGCGCCGCCGCCGTGTCGAGGAAGGCGAGCGCCGTTGCCGTGCGCGCGATCTCCTCGCCGCGCGCCAGCGCCTCGCCGACCAGATCCTCGAACAGCTTGAGCTCGAGCGCCAGCGCCTTGTCGGCGGCGTTCAGGATCTTGCTCTCGAGCTCGCTCAGCTCCGTGGTGGTGAAGCGCATGGCGGAGGCCATGGTCTGGCGATGGATGAAAGTCGATCCGAGCTTCCCCGCCTGCGCCGCCGTCACCTCGATGTAGTAGCCGAGCACGTTGTTGTGGCGGATCTTGAGGGCATTGACGCCGCTCTCGCCGGCATAGCGCGCCTGCAGCCCGGCGATGAGCCGCCGGCTCTGGTCGCGGAGCTCGCGGAGCTCGTCGAGCTCCGGCGCATAGCCCGGCGCGACGAAGCCGCCATCCCGCGTCAGCAGCGGCAGATCGGATGTCAGCGCGCGCGCGAGGCGGTCCACCAGCGCCTTGTGCTCGCCGAGATCGCGCTCCGCCGCGCCGATGCGCTCGGTCGCCAGCGCGAGCGGCGCCGTGCGCAGCAGCGCGCGAATCCCGGCGCTGGCTGCCAGCGTATCGCGCAGCGCCGCCAGGTCGCGCGGCCCGCCGCGGCCGAGGGCAAGCCGCGCCATGGCGCGCTCCATGTCGGCGGTGCGTTTCAGATGCTGACGCAAATCGGCGCGCAACCGCTCATTGGCGGCGAAGCCCTCCACCGCATCGAGCCGCGCGCCGATCGCTCCGGGATCGGTCAGGGGCGCTGCCAGCCACTCGGCGAGGGCGCGCGCACCGGCGCCGGTGACGGTGCGGTCGATGGCGGCGAGCAGGCTGCCCTTGCGCTCGCCGGACAGCGTCTCCATCAGCTCGAGATTGCGCCGCGTCGCGGCGTCGATCTCCATGGCGGCGCCGGCGGCCATCCGCTCCGGCGGTTTCAGGCGCGGCAGCTTGCCCTGCTGGGTGAGCGTCGCGTAATCGACCACGGCGCCGGCGGCGGCCAGCTCGGCGCGGTCGAAGGCGCCGAAACCCTCCAGTGTGCGCACGCCGAAGGCGGCCTCCAGGCGCTTGCGGCCGCCCTCGCTGTCGAAGCGCTGGGAGGGGAGCGGCGTCAGCCGGTCCTTCCACGCCGCCAGCAGCTCGAAGAGATCGGGCCTCTGCAGCAGGCGGTCGGCGATCAGCAGCTCGCCGGGCGCCAGCCGTGCCAGCGCCGCGTCGAGGGTGCCGAGCCCCACCGGCTGCACCGCAAAATCGCCGGTGGAGAGATCGAGCCAGGCGAGGCCGTAGGCGCCGCCCGCCTCGGCGAGCGCCGCCAGGTAATTGTGCCGGCGCGCATCGAGCAGCGTGTCCTCGGTGAGAGTGCCCGGCGTCACCACGCGCACCACCGCGCGGCGGAGCGGCGCCTTGCCGGATTTCCGCTTGGCGGGATCCTCGGTCTGCTCGCAGACGGCGACGCGGAAGCCCTGGCGGATGAGGCGCGAGAGATAGGCTTCGGCCGCATGCACGGGGACGCCGCACATGGGGATCTCGTCGCCCTCGTGCTTGCCGCGCTTGGTGAGGGTGATGTCGAGCGCCGCCGCGGCGCGCCCGGCGTCCTCGAAGAACATCTCGTAGAAGTCGCCCATGCGATAGAACAGCAGGCAGTCTGGATGCTGCCGCTTGATCTCCAGATACTGCGCCATCATCGGCGTCGACGCTTCGCCGGCCGGGAAGGGCGGCGGCGCGGCGTCGGCGGGCTTGGTGGCGTCGTCCATGGGCAAACGGGATCGCTGGCGAAAAGCCGAGTCTACCACGCGGGCTCCGGCGATTGGGAGCGCTCCGCTAATGCATGTGCATGTGTCCCATCGGCGCCGCGGCGGGCACCACCGGCTCCTGCGCCAGCTGCCGGGCGAGCGCCGCCAGCCGCGCGGGATCGGCGGCATCGGCGGCGGTCCAGCGCGCGCGGAGATTGCCCTGGGGGTCGATCAGGAATTCGACAGGCGCCTCGCCGAGGCCGCGCGCGAAGAGCGCATAGGCGGCGAGCAGATCGGGATCGGCGGCGGCGAAGATCGATCCCTCGGTGCCGGCGCCGCCGGCGGGCAGGGCGACGACACGAAGGCCCGCGGCGTCGAGCGCGCCGGCGGCCGCACTCAGGGCGGCGAGACGCGCCGCGGAGCCCGGCAGGCGATAGAGCACCAGCAGGACCGCGGCGCGGCCGCGCTCCCCGGAAAGGCTCTGCTGCGCGTCGCCGCCGCGCTCGAAGCTGAAATCCGGCGCCGGCAGACGCAGCCCGTGGCTGGGATTGGGCCCCAGGCTTCGCGCCATCTCGGCGTCGGCGTTCGCGTGCAGGAAAGCCAGCACCTGCCAGCCCGCGTCGCTGTCCAGCGCCGGCGCGAAGCCCGGCATCGCCGTCTCCGGCTTGCCGTGCAGGATCCACCAGAGCAGCAGGCCGTCGGGATGATGGCCGACATGCTGATGGGCGATGTCCGCCGGCTTGCTCCCGAGGCTCGCCGCCGCCGGCCCGTCGCCATAGCCGCGGGGGCCGTGGCAGGCGGCGCACTGTGCCGCATAGAGGCGCTCGCCGGCGGCGATGGTGTCGACCGAATAGGGAAACGGCGAGGCGAGATAGAGCGTCGGCACCGCCGCTTCAGAGAAGGCGACACCGGCGGCAACGACGGCGAGCCCAATGAACGCGGCGCCGGCGCCGAGCCAGCGGCGGCTATGAATCGGTGCGAGCAGCCCAGAGAGCAGCGCCGCCAGCCCCGCGAAGCCCGCCACCGCGGCGCCGGCCGCCAGCGCCGTGCGAGCGCCGCCGGCCGCTGCCGCGCCGACGCTCCAGGTCACCGGCAGGGGCCAGAGCGCCTGGTCATGCGCCGCCGGCACGGAGATGCCGAGCCATCCCACATCGACGAGAATGAGAGCGCCGAGCCCGGCCTCCAGCAGCGCGTTGCGGCGGAGGCGTCGCGCGGCGGCAGCCGCGTCGCTGCCGGCCAGCGCCGGCGTCAGGCGCTGGCGGTTGATCGCGGCGATCGCGATCATCGCCAGGAGAGCGGCGAGCTTGAGCAGCAGCAGCCGGCCGTAGTCGGTGCCGATCAGGCCGGGAAGGGTGCCGACCAGCGTCCAGGCATTGACCAG
>DATKPX010000628.1:0-4503 GCA_035523855.1 Allostellaceae bacterium | reverse complement strand
CCAGCGCGAGGTGCAGCACGCGGAGGAGGAAGGTGTCGAGTTCATCTGGCTCGCGGCGCCCGAGGCCTTCCTCGGCGACGAGACGGTGCGGGCGGTGCGCGCGCATCGCATGCATCTCGGCATCGCCGATTCCACCGGCCGTCAGGTACCGCAGCCGATCGAGGGCAGCCATTTCGAGCTGGAGGCGGATCTCGCCATCATGGCGCTGGGCTTCGATCCCGAGGACATGCCGGTGATGTTTGGCGCGCCCGAGCTGGAGACCACGCGCTGGGGCACCATCAAGATCGACCACCGCAGCATGATGACCTCGATCGACGGCGTCTTCGCCGCCGGCGACATCGTGCGCGGCGCGTCCCTGGTGGTCTGGGGCATCCGCGACGGCCGCGACGCCGCCGACCAGATGCATCGCTATGTTGAGGCCAAGCTCGCGGCGAGCCGTGCCGCGGCGGCGGACTGAGAGGGGGGTACCCGATGAGCTCCCAAGAGAGGAACGCGGGCGAGCGCTTCGTCGAGGCCTTCCGCAAGAACGCCGAGCACCTCCAGGCGTCGCATCTCTACGATCCCCGCGAGGAGCATGACGCCTGCGGCGTGGGCTTCGTCGCCGCCATCGACGGCAAGCCGCGCCGGGCGGTGGTGGAAGCCGGCATCAACGCGCTGAAGGCGGTCTGGCACCGCGGCGCCGTCGACGCCGACGGCAAGACCGGCGACGGCGCGGGCATTCACGTCGAGATTCCGCAGAATTTCTTCCGCGAGCACATCAAGCACACCGGCCACGAGCCCGGCGCCGGCAAGCTCGCCGTCGGCATGATCTTCCTGCCGCGCACCGACCTCGACGGCCAGGAGCGCTGCCGCTCCATCGTCGAGACCGAGATCCTGAACTCCGGCTATTCGATCTATGGCTGGCGCCAGGTGCCGGTGAACATCGACGTCATCGGCGAGAAGGCGAACGCGACCAGGCCCGAGATCGAGCAGATCATGATCGCCAACACGCGCGGCGTGCCGGCGGATCGCTTCGAGCTCGACCTCTACATCATCCGCCGCCGCATCGAGAAGCGCGTCATCGCCGAGCAGGTGAAGGACTTCTACATCTGCTCCCTGAGCTGCCGCTCGATCATCTACAAGGGCATGTTCCTGGCGGAGCAGCTGACGTCCTTCTATCCGGACCTCCTGGACGAGCGCTTCGTCTCCAGCTTCGCGGTCTATCATCAGCGCTATTCCACCAACACCTTCCCGACCTGGCAGCTGGCGCAGCCCTTCCGCATCCTCGCCCATAACGGCGAGATCAACACGCTGCGCGGCAACATCAACTGGATGAAGAGTCACGAGACGCGGATGGCGAGCGAGACCTTCGGCGATGCCATCGAGGACATCAAGCCGGTGATCCAGGTCGGCGGCTCGGATTCGGCGGCGCTCGACAGCGTCTTCGAGGTGCTGGTGCGCGCCGGCCGCGCGCTGCCGATGGCGAAGCTGCTGATGGTGCCGGAGGTAGTCGCCGACCGCAGCATGATGCCGAAGGCGCATCGCGACATGTACAGCTACTGCAATTCTGTGATGGAGCCCTGGGACGGGCCGGCGGCGCTCGCGCTCACCGACGGCCGCTGGGTGATGGCCGGAATGGACCGCAACGGCCTCCGCCCGATGCGTTACGCGATCACCGAGGGCGGCATGATCGTCGCAGGCTCCGAGGCGGGCATGGTGCGACTCAACGAGCAAGAGATCATCGAGAAAGGCCGTCTCGGCCCGGGCCAGATGATCGGCGTCGATCTCGCGGCCGGCCGGCTCTATCGCGACGGCGAGATCAAGGACCTCTTCGCCGGCCGCAAGCCCTATTCCGATTGGGTGAAGGGCGTCACCGTCATCGACAGCCTGATCAAGTCGCGCACCGAGACCGCCGATCTCGATCGCGATGCGCTGCGCCGCCGGCAGGTCGCCTTCGGCTGGAGCCTGGAGGATCTCGAGCTCATCCTGCAACCGATGGCGGAGGAGGGGAAGGAAGCCGTTGGCTCCATGGGCGACGACACGCCGCTCGCGGTGCTGTCGGAGCACTATCGCGGCCTCCACCACTTCTTCCGGCAGAATTTCAGCCAGGTCACCAACCCGCCGATCGACAGCCTGCGCGAGCGTCGGGTGATGACGCTCAAGACCCGGCTCGGCAATCTCGGCAACATCCTCGACGAGGATGCGAGCCAGTGCCAGCTGCTGCAGCTCGACTCGCCGGTGCTGTCGAGCGCCGAGTTCACCGCGATGCGCGCCTATATGGGCGACACCGCCGCCGAAATCGACTGCACCTTCGATGTGGATGCCGGCGAGACGGGCCTGCGCGACGCCATCCGTCGCATCCGCCAGGAATCCGAGGACGCGGTCCGGCGCGGTTGCGCGCATGTGATCCTGTCGGACGCCGCCGCCGGCGCTTCCCGCGCGGCGATCCCGATGATCCTCGCCACCGGAGCGGTGCACTCCTATCTCGTGCGCCAGCAGCTCCGCACCTTCATCTCGCTGAACGTGCGCTCGGGCGAGTGCCTCGACGTCCACTATTTCGCGGTGCTGATCGGCGTCGGCGCCACGACGGTGAACGCCTACCTGGCCCAGGAGACCATCGCCGACCGCCATCGACGCGGCCTCTTTCCCAGCGCCACCGTCGAGCAGTGCGTGCAGCGCTATAAGAAGGCGGTCGACGACGGGCTGCTCAAGATCATGTCGAAGATGGGGATCTCCGTGATCTCCTCCTATCGCGGTGCGTACAATTTCGAGGCGGTGGGGCTCTCGCGCACGCTGGTGGCCGATTTCCTGCCGGGCATGGCCTCGCGCATCTCCGGCATCGGCCTCATGGGCATCCAGCAGAAAGTGCTGGAGATGCATCGCCGCGGCTTCTCCGAGCAATTCGCGGCGCTGCCGGTGGGCGGCTTCTACCGCTTCCGCCGCGGCGGCGAGGAGCATGGCTTCGAGGGCAGCCTGGTGCACACGCTGCAGACCGCGGTGGCGACGGATTCCTACGCGACCTACCGCCGCTACGCCGAGGGACTGCGCAAGCTGCCGCCGATCAACCTCCGCGACCTCCTCGACTTCAAGACCAAGCGGCCGGCGGTGACGGTGGACGAGGTGGAGTCCATCACCGAGATCCGCAAGCGCCTGGTGGCGCCCGGCATCTCCCTCGGCGCGCTCGGGCCGGAGGCGCACGAGACGCTCTCGATCGCCATGAACCGCATCGGCGCGAAGTCCGACAGCGGCGAGGGCGGCGAGGATCCCGCGCGCTACATCCCGCGCCGGAACGGCGACAACGCCGCCTCGGCGATCAAGCAGATCGCCTCCGGCCGCTTCGGCGTCACCGCGGAGTATCTCAACAACTGCCGCGAGATCGAGATCAAGATCGCCCAGGGCGCCAAGCCCGGCGAGGGCGGCCAGCTCCCTGGCTTCAAGGTGACGGAGATGCTGGCGCGGCTCCGGCATTCGACGCCGGGCGTGACCTTGGTGTCGCCGCCGCCGCACCACGATATCTACTCGATCGAGGATCTGGCGCAGCTCATCTACGACCTGAAGCAGATCAATCCCGAGGCGCGGGTCTGCGTGAAGCTGGTGGCGCGCTCCGGCATCGGCACCGTCGCCGCCGGCGTCGCCAAGGCGCGCGCCGATGTGATCCTGATCTCCGGCCACAGCGGCGGCACCGGCGCCTCGCCGCAGTCCTCGATCAAATACGCCGGCATCTCCTGGGAGATGGGTCTCTCCGAGGTGCATCAGGTGCTGGTGCTGAACCGGCTGCGCCATCGCATCCGCCTCCGCGTCGATGGCGGCATCAAGACCGGCCGCGACGTGGTGATCGCGGCCATTCTCGGCGCCGAAGAGTTCGGGCTCGGCACCGCCTCGCTGGTGGCGATGGGCTGCATCCTGGTGCGCCAGTGCCACTCCAACACCTGCCCGGTCGGCATCTGCACCCAGGATCCGGCGCTCCGCGAGAAGTTCGAAGGAACGCCGGAGAAGGTCGTCAACCTCTTCACCTTCGTGGCGGAGGAGGTGCGCGAGATCCTGGCCTCGCTCGGCGCCAAATCGCTGAACGAGATCATCGGCCGGACCGACCTGCTGACACAGATCAACCGCGGCTGGGCGCATCTCGACGATCTCGACCTCAACCCGATCCTGTCGCAGGCGGATCCGGGCGAGTACCCGCGCTTCTGCACGCTCGACGGCCGCAACGAGGTGCCGGACACGCTCGATGCGCAGATGGCAAAGGACGCCGAGGCGCTGTTCGAGCTCGGCGAGAAGATGCAGCTCACCTACAACGTCCGGAACACCCAGCGCGCGATCGGGACGCGGATCAGCTCGAAGATCACGCGGCACTGGGGCGAGAAGGGGCTGCAGCCCGGCCATCTGACGGTGCGGCTGCGCGGCTCGGCCGGCCAGTCGCTGGGCGCCTTCGCCGTGCAGGGCCTCAAGCTCGAGGTCTTCGGCGATGCCAACGACTATGTCGGCAAAGGCCTTTCCGGCGGCACGATCGTGGTCCGGCCGATG
>DATKPX010000627.1:0-10776 GCA_035523855.1 Allostellaceae bacterium | reverse complement strand
GAACCGCGATGCCATAGGCATCGCAGATCAGCTTGCCTTCCGGCGCGGTGAGCGCATCGCGGCCTTCCGCCTTCGCCTTGGCGAGAATCTTGCGGACCGCCGCTTTGCCGCTCACCACCGCATCATGTGCCATCGGTCTCTCTCCCGTTATTTTCTGTTGGCGCGCCGTCAGATGGCGCGATCGGCGCGCATCGCTGCGATCTGCTCCTTGCTGAAGCCGAGCTCGCCCAGGACCTCGTCTGTATGTTCGCCCAAGAGCGGCGAGCGCTTCACCTCGGAGGCGCTGTCGCTGAGCTTGATGGGATTGCCGACGGTCAGATACTTGCCGCGCTTGGGATGATCGACCTCGACCACGGTGCCGGTCTTGCGCAGGCTCGGCTCATGGGCGAGCTCCTTCATGGAAAGGATCGGACCGCAGGGAATATCGTACTTGTTCAGGATCTCCATCGCCTCGAATTTGGTCTTGCTCGTCGTCCACTTCTCGACGCGCGCGAAGATATCCATCAGCCGCGGCAGCCGCGCCTCGGGCGTCGCGTAGTCGGGATGGGTGATCCAGCCTTCCTCGCCGATCACCTTGCAGATCGCCTCCCAGACCGGCGCCTGGGAGATGAAATAGATGTAGGCATTGGGATCCTTCTCCCAGCCCTTGCACTTGAGGATCCAGCCCGGCTGGCCGCCGCCGGAGGCATTGCCGGCGCGCGGCACCGCCTCGCCGAAGTGGCCGTGCGGATATTGCGGATACTCTTTCATCACATGGGTGTGGTCGAGCCGCTGCTGGTCGCGCAGCTTGACGCGGCAGAGGTTGAGGACACCATCTTGCATGGCGGCAAGCACCTTCTGGCCGCGGCCGGTGGTGTTGCGCTGATAGAGCGCCGCCACGATGCCGAGCGCCAGGTGCAGGCCGGTGCCGCTGTCGCCGATCTGCGCGCCGGTCACCAGCGGTGGCCCATCGTCGAAGCCGGTCGTGGAGGCGGCGCCGCCGGCGCACTGCGCCACGTTCTCGTAAACCTTGCAGTCCTCGTAGGGACCGGGGCCGAAGCCTTTCACCGAGGCGGCGATCATGCGCGGGTTGAGCTCATGGATGCGCTCCCAGGTGAAGCCCATGCGATCGAGCACGCCCGGCGCGAAATTCTCCACCAGCACGTCGCAGTGCTTCACCAGCGCCTCCAGCACCTGCTTCCCCTTGGGGTTCTTGGTGTCGATGGTGATCGAGCGCTTGTTGTGGTTCAGCATGGTGAAATAGAGGCTGTCCGCGTCGGGAACGTCGCGCAGCTGGCCGCGCGTGATGTCGCCGGTGCCCGGCCGCTCCACCTTGATCACGTCGGCGCCGAACCACGCCAGCAGCTGCGTGCAGGTCGGACCCGACTGCACGTGGGTGAAATCGAGGATGCGGACGCCGTCCAATGCCTTGCTCATTTTCGCCTCCAAACTCCTTGGTTGCCTTCCCCGTTAAGCTGCTTCCCGCGCGCGCTACTTCTTGCGCAGCGCGCTCTGCGGATTGAGATTGCCGATGCGGCCGCTCTCGCTGCCGGCGGCGGGATCGATCGCCGCGTTGACGAGCGTCGGCTTGCCCGAATCCATCGCGGCGTTAACCGCGCGCTTCAGCTCGTCGGGCGTGGTCGCGTTGACGCCGACGCCGCCGAAGGCCTCGATCATCCGGTCGTAGCGCGCGCCCTTGACGAACACCGTGGTCGCCGGGTCGGAGCCGCCGCCGCGATTGACGTCGGTGCCGCGATAGATGCCGTCGTTGTTGAGAATGACGACGCAGACCGGCAGGTTGTAGCGGCAGATCGTCTCGATCTCCATGCCGCAGAAGCCGAAGGCGCTGTCGCCCTCGATCGCCAGCACCGGCTTGCCGGTCTCGACGGCGGCGGCGATGGCGGAGCCCATTCCGATCCCCATCACGCCCCAGGTACCGACGTCGAGGCGCTTGCGCGGCTTGTGGATGTCGATGACGCCGCGGGTGAGGTCGAGGGCGTTGGCGCCTTCGTTGACCAGGATCGCGTCCGGCCGCTCCCTGATGATGGTGCGCAGCACGCCGAGCGCGCCGTGATAGTCCATCGGCGAGTTGTTGTTCATCAGGCGCGGCGCCATCTTGGCGACATTCTCCTCGCGCTTCGCCTTGATGGCGTTCATCCAGTCGGCCGGCGCCGCGGGCCAGCTGCCACCCATGCCCTGGACGAGCGCGCCGACGCAGGAGCCGATATCGCCGACGAGGGGCGCGGCGATCTCCACGTTGCTGTCCATCTCGCGGGGCTCGATGTCGATCTGGATGAACTTCTTCGGCGCCTCGCCCCAGGTCTTGCCCTTGCCGTGCGAGAGCAGCCAGTTGAGCCGCGCGCCGATCAGCATCACCACGTCGCTGTCCTTCAGCACGGTGGAGCGCGCGGCGCCGGCGCATTGCGGATGCGTGTCCGGCAGCAGGCCCTTCGCCATGCTCATCGGCAGGAAGGGAACGCCGCTCTTCTCCACCAGCGCCAGGATCGCGTCGTCCGCCTGGGCATAGGCGGCGCCCTTGCCGAGGACGATCAGCGGCCGCTTGGCGGATTTCAGCACCTCCAGCGCGCGCTTGACGGCGGCGGCCGACGGAATCTGCTCCGGCGCCGCGTCGATCACCTTCACCAGCGACTTCCGGCCGGCCTCCGCGCTCATCACCTGCCCGAAGAGCTTCGCCGGCAGGTCGAGATAGACGCCGCCCGGCCGGCCGGAGACCGCGGCGCGGATCGCGCGCGCGAAGCCGATGCCGATATCCTGGGCATGCAGCACACGAAACGCGGCTTTGCAGAGAGGCTTGGCGATCGCGAGCTGATCCATCTCCTCGTAGTCGCCCTGCTGCAGGTCGACCACCTCGCGCTCGGAGGAGCCCGAGATCAGGATCATCGGGAAGCAGTTGGTGGTGGCATGCGCGAGCGCCGTCAGCCCATTGAGGAAGCCGGGCGCCGAGACGGTGAGGCAGATGCCGGGCTTCTTGGTGAGGAACCCGGCGATCGCCGCCGCGTAGCCGGCGTTCTGCTCGTGGCGGAAGGAGAGCACGCGGATGCCCGCCGCCTGCGCCATGCGGCCCAAATCGGTGATCGGGATGCCGGGCACGCCGTAGATGGTGGTGAGGCCGTTGAGCTTCATCGCCTCGATGACAAGATGGAAGCCGTCGGTGAGCTCCTGCGTGTCGCCTGTCGCGGGCGGCTCCTTGGGCGTGGTCGCTTGCGTCATCGGGGCTGTCTCCTCCGGATCTTTCGCGTGATTATCAGCTCAGGAAATCGCAGTGCTTCTCCACGTGAGCGGCGAGGTCCAGCGCGTGATCGCGCACCAGCCGCTCGGCAAGCGCGGTGTCGCGCCGCTCCAGCGCCTCGATGATCTTCATGTGATCGACGATCGAGCGCTGGGCGCGGTCGCGCTGGCGGATCGTCACCTGGCGGATCGCCCGCACGTGGATGAAGAGATTCTCGGTGTTGTCCGCGATCAGCCGCGATTTGCTGAGCCGGATGATCGCTTGATGGAAGGCGATGTTGGCGTCGGAGTATTCGTCGAGATGGCCTTCCGGCGAGCTCATCTGGAACTCGTCGAAGAGCTTGCGCAGCGTCGCGATCTCGGCGTCGGTCGCGTGCTTGGTGATGAGGCGCGCCGCCATGCTCTCGAGCGCCGCCCAGACATGGATGATCTCCAGGATCTCGGCCTTGGTCTTGCGCACCACGAAGACGCCGCGGCGCGGCAGCGTGCGGACGAAGCCCTCCTGCTCCAGCAGCGTCATCGCCTCGCGGATCGGCGTGCGGCTGACGCCGAGATCCTGCGACAGCTGGCGCTCGTCGAGGCGGATCTCGCGCGCGTGAGCGTAGATGTTGACCGAGGTGATCGCCTGCTTCAGCGCCTGGTAGGCCTGGGTCCGGAAGCTCGACTGGGTGTCGATGGGCTTGACGGCCAGTTTCGGCATCGCTGCCGTGGCGGTTTCTTCCGTCATTTCATCCCTGGCCTGATGAGCAAGATCAAGGAGTTGGCGCCGGTCGACGAGCCGGCACCCATCATTTCCAATACTGTATATCAGATACCAGGCCCCCGCAAGCTCCGAGTCGCCAGATCAACTAGTGCGAAGCACAAGGAAATCGCGGGGTGAGAGTCTTTCGGCTAGCATCCACCTCTGCAAATGGCGCCTGCGATCCGTCCTGCTCTCCTCGGTGATGTCGATGCGATCGCCGCCGCCCATGTGGCGGCCTGGCGGGAGGCCTATCGGGGATTGCTGCCGGACTCCGTCCTCGCCGACCTCTCCGTCCCCGGCCGCGCCCAGCAGTGGCGCCAGACCCTGACCCGCGGCATCTCCGTCGTCTTCGTCGCCGATGGAAGGGAGGGCGAGGTCGTGGGATTCGTCTCCGGCGGGCCGCGTCGCAGCGGCGGGCTGCGGGGCGAGGCCGAGATCTACGCCCTCTATGTGCGGGCCGAGCTGCAGCGCCAGGGCCTGGGCCGCAGCCTGATGCGGGCCGCCGCCGCCGCGCTGGCGGCGCGCGGCTTCGCGTCGCTCGGCCTCTGGGTGCTGCGCGGGAACGCGGCGGGCCGCGCTTTCTACCAGCATATCGGCGGCACGCTCGGCGGCGAGCGCCAGGACAAGGAAGCCGGCCACGTCATCGACGAGGTCGCCTATGAATGGCCGGACCTCAGCGCGCTCGTGGGAGAGTCGCGCTGAGGCGGCCCTGCTGCCGTCGATGCGACTCAGCGCACCGTCCGCTTCATGATGATCTCGTCGCTGATGAATCCGGCGAGCTCGTAGCCTTGCGCGGCCAGACGGTTCATCTCGACGGTGAGGTAGAACGCGCGCTTGTTGGCGTCGTCGGGGCGCGGAACGTCCTTCAGCTCCTGGCCGAAGAAGACGACCTTGCCGTCCGGATAGATGACGCACATGCGGTCGACGCCATCCCAGCGGATATCGATGTACTCGACCTTGGCGCCCTGGCTTTGCGCCACCGCATCGCCCTTGGCGACGGCGAGCAGCGCCACGGCGGCCAGCGCCGCCAGCCCGAAATACTTCCTGTGCATGACTTCCCCCATTTAAGGATGTGCAACGCTTCATCGCGTTCCGGCAAGTCCACCGCCGGAAGACGATGAAATGTCGCTCACCTTCTCCGGCTATACAAGGAAGCCGTGTGTCTCGGCTATTGGAGGTCGGCGGGCACGATGCCGGCCGCCCGCCACGTCGCCGCCGCCTCGGGCGCGGAGAGATGGCGCAGGAAGGCTTCGGCCTCCTGCAGCCGCGTCGCGTCGACGGGAATGCCGGCGGCATAGAGGGCGTAGTTCTGGTACTCCGCCGGAAAGGCGCCGACCAGGGCGATGCCCGGCACGCCCAGCAGCTCGCTCACGTTCTGGACCGCGAGCTCCGCCTCGCCGCTCGCCACCCGATCGGCGGCCGAGCCGCCGCGGATCAGCACCGCCTTCTGCCGGATCGCCTCGGCGATGCCGAGCTTCTCGATCAGCCGGTCGAAATAGATGCCGCTGGAGCCGCCGCCCGCGGGATCGGAATAGGCGATGGATTTCGCCGCCAGCAGCGCCGCCTTGAATTTGTCCGGCGTCGAGATGTCGGGCTTAGGCGCGTCGGATTTCGCGGCAAGGCCCATCCCGGTCCGGCCCAACGGCACCACCGCGCCGGCGAGGCCGCCCGCCTGGCGCTGCTTCTCCATCGCCGGTGCGGTGAGGATCAGGAGATCGGCGCGCTCGCCCGCCTTCAGCCGGTCCTCGATCATGCCGACATTGCCGAAGACCAGTTTCACCTCGATGCCCGACGCCTTGGTGAAATCGGGCGCCAGCACCGTGAGAGCGCCACTCACCGCGCCGGCGCTCATCACCTTGAGCGGCTCCGCATGGAGGGAGAGAGCGCCCGCCAGCAGCAGCGCGGCCGCGAGCGTCAGGCGGGAGAGGCCGCGCATGCTCAACCGATCCAGGCGATGGCTTCGATCTCCACCAGCATCTCGGGCTCGGCGAGCCGCGCCTCCACCGTGGTGCGCGCCGGCGGGTCCTTCGGAAAGACCTTCGCGAATTCCTCGTTCATGATCTGAAAGTGGCGCATGTCAGCGAGATAGACCGTGCATTTCAGCACGTCCGCGGGCGTGGCCCCGCCCTCCTTCAGCACCGCGAGCACGTTCTTCAGCGTCTGCACGGTCTGCGCGCGCAGATCGCCGACGCCGACGATCCGGCCGCTCTCGTCCCAGGCGACCTGGCCCGCGGTGCAAACAAGGCCGCCGCCCTTGGCGCCCGGCGAATAGGGGTAGGTCGGGCGCGGCTGGAACATCAGGCTCGGCGGACGCAGCACCTGTTTCGGCATGATACCTCCCTGCTTCTCTTGGCCGGAGCAAGTATCGGGGCTCTCGCCGCCCGCTGTCGAGGTGCGCCATCGGCCGTGGCGGCGCGATCGAGCGCCGATGTCACCGGCCGCGCGGCTTCCGCATGCGGCCGACGAGGGCACGGAATCGGGCGAGCGCCGGCGACGGGTCGTCGATCCGTGTCGCGAGATGGAGGGGCGCCACGAGACCGACGCGCGCCCCGAGCGTCCGATAGGAGATGGCGGTGATCCCCAGGGTGCGCAGCGACGCCGGGACAATGGAGAGGCCAAGGCCGGCGGAGACCAGGCTCAAGGTGGCGGTGAGGCGCGGCGCTTCCTGCACCACGCGCGGGCTGAAGCCGGCGCTCCGGCAGGCGGCGACGATGGCATCGTAGAGGCCGGGGCCGGTCGGCCGTCGATAGAGGATGAAGGGCTCCGCCGCCAGGCACGACAGCGGCAGCGCGCCGCTGCCGCGCGCGAGAGAGTGCCCGGCCGGCAGCGCCGCCACCATCGGCTCCCGGAGGACATCGTCGACCGCGAGGCTCGACAGGTCGCGGATCGGCGTGCGCACGAAGGCGGCGTCGAGCTGGCCGCGCAGCAGCGCCTCGAGCAGCTCGCCGGTGCCCGCCTCCTCCAGCGTGAGCGTGACCGCGGGCGCCGCCTCGCGAAACTCCCGGAGCGCCGACGGGACCACGGGGTGCAGCGCCGCGGAGCTGGTGAAGCCGATGGCGAGACGGCCGGTCTCGCCGCGGTCGGCCCGGCGCACCACCTCGGCGACGGCGTCGGCGCGGGCGAGGACGGCACGCGCCTCCGCGAGCAGCGCGACGCCTGCCGCGGTCGGCGTGGCGCCGCGCGACGTGCGGGTCATCAGCCGGACGCCGAGCTCCGCCTCCATGCCCTGCAGCAGGCGCGACAAGGGCGGTTGTTGCATGCCGAGCCGCGCCGCCGCGCGGGTGACGTGACCTTCCTCGGCGAGGGCGACGAAGGCGCGCAGGCGGCGGAGATCGATAGCCATACTCTGAGAGTATCAGATATCGCTTTTTAATGCATTGGACGGCATGCCTGGACGGCGGCATGCTTCTCCTTGCGGAGACCTCTTTGTCCGACATCCTGACGCCCCTCACCATCGACTTTCTGGCCTGGCTCGCCGCGGGCCCGCGCCCCTATGGCGAGGTGATGGAGGCATGGCGCACCTCCTGCCCGCGCCTCACGGTCTGGGAGGACGCCCTCGACCGCGGTCTGGTCGCCCGCAGCCGCCGCGCCGGCGAGGCGGCGGTGATCGAGCTCACCGGCCGCGGCCGTGCGCTGCTCGCCGCGCGCGAGCGGCCGCTGTGAAGATCGCGATCCTCGACGATTATTTCGACACGCTGCGGACGCTGCCCTGCTTCGGCAAGCTCGCCGGCCACGAGGTCAGGGTCTGGACCGATCATGTGGAAGACACCGAGACCCTCGCCGCGCGCCTGGGCGAGGTCGAGGTGCTGGTGCTCTTCCGCGAGCGCACGAAGATCCAGGCGCCCTTGCTCGAGAGACTGCCGAAGCTCCGCCTGATCAGCCAGCGCAGCGTCTATCCCCATATCGACATCGGGGCCTGCACGCGGCAGGGCGTCATCGTCTCCTCCAGCCAGCATCCGGGCACACCTTCGATCGCCGCGGCGGAGTTCACCTGGGCGCTGGTGCTGGCGGCGGCGCGCCAGCTGCCGCAGCAGGCGGCGGCGCTCAAGGCCGGACGCTGGCAGACCGGCGTCGGCACCACGCTCCGCGGCAAGACGCTCGGCATCTTCGGCTATGGCCGGATCGGCAGCGTCGTGGCGGGCTATGGCCGCGCCTTCGGCATGGCGGTGCTGGTCTGGTCGAGCGAGACGTCGCTCACGCGCGCGCGCCGCGACGGCCATGAGGTGGCGGAAAGCAAGGCGGCGTTTTTCGCCGCCGCCGACGTGCTGTCGCTGCATCTCCGCCTGGTGCCGGCAACGCGCGGCATCGTGACGGCAGCCGACCTTGCCCGCATGAAGCCCAGCGCGATCCTGGTCAACACCAGCCGCGCGCCGCTGATCGCGCCCGGTGCCCTCGCCGCCGCCCTCGAGGCCGGCCGGCCCGGCCGCGCGGCGGTGGACGTTTTCGAGGAAGAGCCGGTGACCGATCCCGGCCATCCGCTGCTGGCGCTGGAGAACGCCCTCTGCACGCCGCATATCGGCTACGTCACCCGCGAGGAATACGAGACGCAGTTCGCCGAGATCTTCGACCAGATCCTCGCCTATGACGCCGGCGCGCCCATCAATATGATCAATCCCGCGGTGCTGGAGCGGCTCGCTCAGCCTGCCGGAAAATTCGCGAAGTAGTGGTCGTCGCCGATCTGCTTCAGGTGCGTCATCCCGAGCTGCGCCAGCGTGCTGGTCACCTCGGCGATGTTGGCCGGGAATGACTCCACCTGGAGGAAGATGCGGTTGCGGCTCGCGCAGTCCCGCATGCCGCGGAGCGCCGCCAGCTCGTGGCCCTCGATGTCCATCTTGATGAAGAGGCGCTGGTCGCGACCGGGGATGATCTCGTCAAGGGTGGCGCCCTCGATCCGCACCGGGGCGCCCTCGGCGATCCGCGACTGGCCGGTCGAGCTGTCGGTGCCGGGCCGAAAGCTCACGGTGCCGGCGCGCTCGGAGACCGCCTTGGAGATGACGGTGATCCGGTTCACCAGCCGGTTCACCAGGATGTTGGCGCCGAGCTGCAGCAGGTTGCGCGGGTCGGGCTCGATCGCGAGGATGCGCGGCGCCAGGCCGGCGAGAGCCACCTCGACGCTGTAGAAGCCGATATTGGCGCCGACATCGACGAAGAGATCGCAGCCGTGCCGGCGCATCGCCGCGAAGAGATAGGCCAGCTGCGCGCTCTCGAAATCCTCGTAGAAGGCGATCTGGCGGTCGACGAAATTCCCGGTGTTGAGCAGGAAGACGGCCCCGCTGGTCTTGCGCAGGCAGAAGCCGTTGAGCGAGCGCGCCCGCGCCACCCGCTTCTTGATGCTGGGCACCAGCCGCTTCAGCACCGGGATCCGATGCTTCATCGGGTTGAACTTCATCCGCGCACTCTCTGGCCGCGAGGAGCGCCGCTCATTCCGCCGCGCGCAGCGGCGCCGCCGGCGGGCGGCCCTCGATCGCCGCGCGGTCCTCCTGGAAGACGCGGACGAGGGCGTCCATCACCGCGCGCACCCGCGGCAGCGCGCGGATGTCGCGATGCACCAGCAGCCACTGGTCGGCGGCCACCTCACGCAGCACCGGACCCACGCGCCGGAGCCTGGGATCGCCGTCGCCGAGATAGCAGGGCAGCACGGCGAGGCCGGCGCCGGCGCGCGCGGCGTCGCGCAGCACCAGCCAGTTGTTGACGCGCACAGCCGGCCGCTCGCCCTCCAGCAGATCCAGCACCCAGCCCTGGCCCGGCATGTAGCCGTGCTCCTCGTCGAAACCCGCCCAGGGCATGCGGCGGAGCGCCGCGCGGGAGCGATCGGCGACCGCGAGATCGAGACCGGCATAGACCGCATGAGCGGCGCGGCCGAGCTTGCGGGTGACGATGCTGGCGAGATCCGGCACCTGCTCGCGGATCAGCAGGTCCGCCTCGCGGCGCGAGAGGTTGGCGAGGGTGTGGGTCGCCACCAGCTCGATCTCGACGCAGTTCATGTTGTGGCGGATGCGCGGCAGGCGCTCGGCAAGGAAGCCCGCCATCGCCTCGCCGGCGGAGAGCCTGACCGTGCCGTGAAAGGTGTCGCCGAGGCCGGCGCTGCGGCGGTGGATCGATTCCGCCGCCCGCTCCATCGCCTGGGCATCCGCCAGCAGCTCCTCGCCGGCGGAGGTCAGCACGAAGCGGTCCGGCAGCCGGTCGAAGAGCCGGGCGCCGATTGCGTCCTCCAGCGCCTTCACCCGGCGCGCCACCGTGGGGTGGCTCACCTCCAGCCGGCGCGCCGCCGCGGTGAGCTTGCCGTCCCGCGCCAGGGTGAGAAACACCCGGAGATCGTCCCAGTCCGCGCTCATCGCCATGCCTCCCGAAGCCTGTACAAAAACGTACCGACGATCCTCGCTTTTGTCGACTGCCGAACATGGGCGTTCAGGCTATCCTGGCACCATCAGCCGTTCGGGAGTTCGCCGATGCATTTCGAGCCGCGCCTCTGGATCTTCACCGCGGGGGTCCGCCTGCGCATTCTCTGGGCGGTGCTGATCGGGCTCTGCGCCGTGGCGCTGGGCGTCGCGCGGCTGGGATTGCTGGGCTGGCTCATCGGCGAGGTCTTCGCCGGCCGCGATCTCGCCTCGCTGACGCTGCCGATTGCACTCATCGCCGTGGTGATGGCGCTGCGCGGCGCCTTCGAGCACTGGCGCACGGTCACCGCCCACGAGACGGCGGCCCGGGTGCAGACGAAGCTCCGCCGCGCGATCTACGACAAGATCGCGGCGTTGGGGCCGGGCGCCGTCGGCCGCCAGCGCTCGGGCGCCCTCACCCTCTCCCTC
>DATKPX010000626.1:0-8406 GCA_035523855.1 Allostellaceae bacterium | reverse complement strand
GGTCAGCACGTCGGGCGTGTTGGTCACGACAATGTGCCGCGCGGCCGATGCGCCCCATGCCGAGGATGCCGAGCCGCTTGCCGCCGAGATGAGTGCCCAGCATGTGGGTCGGCGCCCAGCCCTGCCAGGCGCGGTCGCGGATCAGCCGCTCCCCCTCGCTGGCGCGGCGGGCCGCTCCCAGGATGAGCAGCAGGGCGATGTCGGCGGTGGCGTCGGTCAACACGTCGGGCGTGTTGGTCACCACCATCCCGCGCGCTTTGGCGGCGGCGAGATCGATATGCTCGAAGCCGACGGAGAAGGTGGCGAGGATCCGCACGCTCGCCGGCAGAGCGCCGATCACGTCGGCGTCAATCCGGTCCGTCGTCGTGCAGAGGACGCCGGCGCAACCCTGGGCGGCGCGGATGAGTCCATCGCGATCATAGGGCGTGTCGGCGGGATTGAGCCGCGCCCGGTAGTCGCGGCCAGCGCGGGTTTCCACCGCCTCGGGAAGCCTGCGGGTGATCAGCAGTTCGGGCTTTTGCGTCATGCGGGCGAGCGGAGGGAAGGTACGGGGGGATGGAGGCTTGCGGAGGCGCCAATACTACCTTATCGGTCGGCGCCATGACATACTGGAGCCGCCCGATCGTGAGGATTGCTTGCAATTTCCCCGAATGCGTTCGATGACCCGCCCGTTCCGTCGCGCGGTCGGCACGGCGGTCTGCCTCGCCGTGGCCATGCAACCGGCCCTGGCGGTGGAGATCTCGCCGCACCGGGCGCTCTACACCATGAGCCTCGATACCGCGAAGCCCGGCAGCGGCGTGCTCAACGCCACCGGCGCCATGGTTTACGAGTGGGGCGAGACCTGCGACGGCTGGACGGTGCAGCAGCGCTTCCGGCTCCGCCTGATGTACGAGGATGCCGATCCCGTGGAGCTGAGCTCGACGCTGGTCTCCTGGGAGTCGAAGGACGGGCTGCGCTATCGATTCAACGAGCGGCGCCTCAAGAACGGCGAGGCGGACGAGGAAGTGAAAGGCGAGGCGAAGCTCGACGGGCCCGGCAAGGGCGGCAAGGCTGACTTCACCAAGCCGGACACGACGACGCTGACGCTGGCGCCCGGCGTGCTGTTCCCGACCGCGCACACGATCCTGCTGATCAACAGCGCCAATGCCGGCGAGAATTTCGTCTCGCGCAACGTCTTCGACGGCGCGACCCTCGACAATGCCGGTCAGATCACCGCGGTCATCAGTCCGCGGATCGATCCGGGCTCGGCCGCCGACAAGGAGACAGTGAAGAGCCCGCTGCTGCAGCGCCCGTCCTGGCGCGTGCGGCTCGCCTTCTTCCCCGCCGACAGCAAGTCCGACGAGCCCGACTACGAGCTCGGCATGCGCCTCTACGATAACGGCGTCTCCACCGACATGGCGCTCGACTACTCGGACTATGTGATCCGCGCCAAGCTCGACGAGATCGAGGCGCTGCCCAAGCCGAACTGCTGAGCGCTACCGCCGCTCCGCCGGTGCCGCGCCGAAGAGATCCGGCGGATCGGCACGGGCCGGATCGGCGAGGTGGTCGCTGCCGATGCCGATCAGGCGAAAGCTGGCGCCGTCGGCGGCCTCGCGCAGCAGCGCGGCGGCGATCTCGTAGAGTAGCTCCGGCCGCTGGGTCGGATCGACGAGGGCGCGGCTCCGCGTCAGTGTGCGGAAATTGCTGGTCTTCAGTTTGAGCGTGACGCCGCCGGCGGCGTAGCCGTTGGAAGTGAGGCGTCGCGCGAGCTGCTCCGCGAGCGGCCGCAGCTCCTCGGCGAGCGCGTCGAAGCCGGCAAGATCGCGCTCGAAGGTGGTCTCGACCGAGATGCTCTTGGTGGGCGCGTCCGGCACCACCGCGCGCTCGTCCTCGCCGCGGGCGAAGCGGTAGAGCCGGCGCCCGATGGCGCCGTAGCGCGCCAGCAGCTCGCGCTCGGGCCGCCCGCGCAGCTCGCCGATGGTGAGGATGCCGTCGCGCGCCAGGCGTTGCTGCAAGGCGGCGCCCACGCCCCAGAGCAGCCCCACCGGCCGCGGCGCCAGGAACTCGAGCGCCTCGCCGCGGCCGATGGTGGCGAAGCCACGGGGCTTGTCGAGATCGGAAGCGAGCTTCGCCAGGAACTTGTTGTAGGAGAGGCCGATCGAGACGGTGACGCCGATCTCGCGCTCGATGCGGAGCGCCAGCAGCGCGAGGGTGCGCGCCGCCGGCCCGCCGTGCAGGCGCTCGGTGCCGGAGAGATCGAGGAACGCCTCGTCGATCGAGAGCGGCTGCACCAGCGGCGTCGTCGTCTCCATGAGCGCGCGCACTTCCTCGCCGACGGCGCGGTACTTCGCCATGTTAGGGCGGATCACCACCGCCTCGGGGCAGGCCTTGAGCGCCTTGAACATCGGCATTGCCGAGCGGATGCCGCTCATCCGCGCGACGTAGCAGCAGGCGAGCACGACGCCGCGCTGGCCGCCGCCGACGATGACCGGCCGGTCCATCAGCGTGGGATTGTCGCGCTTCTCGATGGTGGCGTAGAAGGCGTCGCAGTCGATGTGGGCGAGGGTGAGCTCGGCGAGATCGGGGTGCGTCTTGAGCCGCGGCGAGCCGCATTCGCCGCAGCGCCGCTCCGGCGGCGGCTCCGCCGCGAGCGCGCCGCAGTCCCGGCAGAGCGTGGTCATGACGGCTGGTCCGCGCCCCAGAGCCAGGCGGCGCCGCGCACGCCGCTGGAATCGCCGAAGCGCGGCGGCACCAGCCGGGTCGCCACCTCGTCGGAGAAGACGTAGCGGCTCCACATATTCGGCACCGTCCGATAGAGCCGCTGGATCTGCCCGAGCCCGCCGCCGAGTACGACCACATGGGGGTCGACGAGGTTGATCATGCAGGCGAGCGCGCGGGCGAGGCGGTCCTCGTAGCGCTGCATCGTCGCCTCGGCGGCGGCGTCGCCGGCCTCGGCGCGGGCGGCGATCTCGGGCGCGGCGACGCCCTCGCCGGTGGCGTGGCGGTGGTCACGCGACAGCGCGCCGCCGGAGAGGAAGGTCTCGGTGCAGCCGTCCTTGCCGCAATAGCAGCGGGCGCCGGGCCGCTCCTCGTCTCGGGGCCAGGGCAGCGGCGAGTGCCCCCATTCGCCGGCGATGGCATTGCAGCCAGGGAGGAGCTGGCCGCGCACCACCACGCCGCCGCCGACCCCGGTGCCGAGGATGGCGCCGAACACGATCGGCGCGCCGGCGGCGGCGCCGTCGGTCGCCTCGGAGAGCGCGAAGCAGTCGGCATCGTTGGCGAGCCGCACCGTGCGGCCGAGCGCCGCGCTCAGGTCCCGATCGAGGGCGTGGCCAATCAAGCAGGTTGAATTGGCGTTCTTGATCAATCCGCTGGCCGGCGAAATCGCGCCGGGAATCCCGACCCCGACCGAGCCCTCGGCGCCGAGCCCGGCTTCGATCCGCCGCACCAGGTCGCGCACCGCCCCCACGATCCCGGCATAATCGCCCGAAGGGGTCGGCACCCGCTGGCGGGCGAGGATCGTTCCGCCGGGATCGAGGGCGGCTGCCTCGATCTTGGTGCCTCCGAGGTCGACTCCGATGCGGATCCGGGCGGGATTCATGATTGGCTCAAAGATCTCAAAAATTTGCCGGGTGTGGCGCAAAAGTTACGAAATCTTAAGGTAAATCTTGCTAGGTGTGACAACCGGGGACGCGTCTCTCGGAACAGCGAGGGGACGGAATTTGCCAGGGGTCTCCAAACCGGTTGGGACGGGGGCGGCTCGCGCAAGCAGCCGCGACAGTGGCGGAGGTTCAGAACATCCGATGACCAGCAAGCGGGTTCTCATTGTCGAGGACAATGACCTCAATATGAAGCTGTTCCATGATCTGCTGGAAGCGCATGGTTACGATACGCTGCAGACCAAGGACGGGATGGAGGCGCTGAAGCTCGCGCGCCAGCATCATCCCGATCTCATCCTGATGGACATCCAGCTGCCGGAGGTGTCGGGGCTCGAGGTGACCAAGTGGATCAAGGAAGACGACGACCTCAAGGCCATCCCGATCATCGCGGTGACCGCCTTCGCCATGAAGGGTGACGAGGAGAAGATCCGCGAGGGCGGCTGCGAGGCCTATATCGCCAAGCCGATCTCGGTGGCGAATTTCCTGCAGACGGTCGAGCGTTTCCTGGGCTGAGGTTCGGTCGATGTCAGCGCGCGTACTAGTGGTCGACGACGTCGAGGTGAACGTCAAGCTCCTCGAGGCGAAGCTCGCCAGCGAATATTTCAACGTCATCACCGCCTATGACGGCGCCACCGGCCTCGACCTCGCCCGGCGCGAGCGGCCGGACATCGTGCTGCTCGACGTGATGATGCCGCAGATGGACGGCTTCGAGGTGTGCCGCCGCCTCAAGGCGGATCCGCAGACCGCCGATATTCCGGTCGTGATGGTGACCGCGCTCTCCGACGCCGCCGACCGCGTGCGCGGATTGGAGGCGGGCGCCGACGACTTCCTGACCAAGCCGGTGAACGATGTCGCGCTGTTCGCGCGCGTGCGCTCGCTGGTGCGCCTGAAGCGCATGACCGACGAGTGGCGGCTGCGCGAGGAGACCTACGGTCGTCTCGCCGCGCTCGCCGAGAGCCAGGCGAAGACCGCGCACGACGCACGGCCCGCCCAGGTGGTGGTCCTCGAGGACCGGCCCTTGAGCGCCCAGCGCATTCTCGACACCCTCGCCGGCGAGGAGGTAAAGCACGCCGCGCGCACCTCGGACGTGATGTCGCTCGCCGCGCCCAATGTGGAGCTTTTCGTGCTGGCGCTCTCCGAGGAGGAGGACACGCTCCGCCTGGTGGCCGATCTGCGCGCCCTGGAGGCGACCCGCGCCATCCCGATCCTGCTGATCGGCGAGGACGACGAGCTGCCGCGGCTTGCCAAGGGCCTCGACCTCGGCGCCACCGATTATCTGCTGCGGCCGATCGACCGCAACGAGCTCATCGCCCGCGTGCGCACCCAGGTGCGCCGCAAGCGGCTGCAGGAGCGGCTGCGCGACACCTATCAGCGCAGCCTCTCGATGGCGCTCACCGATCCGCTCACCGGCCTCTACAACCGCCGCTATCTCGGCGCCCATCTCGACGGGCTGATGACGCGCGCCAACGCCGGCGCCGCCGGGCCGTCGCTGCTGGCGATCGACGTCGACCGCTTCAAGGTGATCAACGACACCTACGGCCACGCCGCCGGCGACGCGGTGCTGTGCGAGATCGCCCAGTGCGCGACGCGGCATCTGCGCGCCTTCGACCTGGTGGCGCGCTATGGCGGCGAGGAATTCGTGGTGGTGATGCCGGAGACGACGCTGGCGGTGGCGACGGCGGTGGCCGAGCGCCTGCGTCACGCGGTCGGCGACGAGGCGGTGGTGACCCCCGACTTCCCGGCCGGCATTCCCGTCACCATCAGCATCGGCGTCGCCGCCACCCTGGACGGCGGCGTCGACACCTCGGCGGCGCTGATGAAGCGCGCCGATGACGCGCTCTACGCGGCCAAGCGCCTCGGCCGCAACCGCGTGGTGGCGAGCCCCGGCATCGCCGAGCCCGGCTCGCCGCCGATCCTCAAAGTGGTGTGCTGAGCGAGATCCGCGCGCGTGTTGTCCGCCGGAGCGGCGTAGAAAACGCGGCTAAAGCAACAAAACCAGGCGAGAGGCAGAAGCGGCGGCCTGGCCGCCTACTTGATCTTGCCTTCCTTGAAGACGACGTGCTTCTTCGCGATCGGGTCGTACTTCTTCAGCTCCAGCTTCTCGGTCTTGGTGCGCGGATTCTTGCGCGTGACGTAGAAGAAGCCGGTGTCGGCGCTGCTCACGAGCTTGATGAGGACGCTGCTGGTCTTTGCCATGGCGGTATGACCCGAAAAAAGCGGTAAGTCGCGGATGAAGGCCGGACAATAGCGGCCCGCCCGCCGCTGTCAAGGCTGCGGCATCGGCGGGGCTCGCGGGAACGCCCTTGCGGGCCCGCGGCTCCCTGGGCTCTCATCAAGCCTTCCGACACTTGCCGCCCGGGAGGCTCCATGGCCTCGGTCGAGGACATAGCAGGCGAGGACATCGAATACCGGCGCCGGGACGGCAAACCCTTGCTGGCGCGGATCTATCGGCCGCGGGGCGCCGCACCCTTTCCGGCGCTGGTCGAGGTCCATGGCGGCGCCTGGACCGCCAATGACCGCAGCACCAACGCCGCCATCCACCGGGCCCTCGCCGCCAGCGGCGCCGTGGTCATGGCGATCGATTTCCGGATGCCGCCCGAGGCGCAATACCCGGCCTCGATCCAGGACATCAACCTGGCGGTGCGCTGGCTCAAGGCGCACGCCCGCGAGTTCGCCGTGCGGCCCGACCGGGTGGGCGGTCTCGGCACCTCCAGTGGCGGCCACCAGCTCATGCTGAGCGCACTGCGCCCACGCGATCCCCGCTACTCGGCGTTGCCGGTCGAGGCGCCGCCGGCGGTTGATGCCGGCCTCGCTTTCGTCGTGCTCTGCTGGTCGATCGTCGATCCGCTGGCGCGCTACCGGATGGTGCGGGAGAAGGGCATCGAGCGGCTGGTCAATGCCCATCACGCCTACTGGCCCTCGGAGGCGGCGATGGCGGAGGGCAATCCCCAGCTCATCCTCGAGCGTGGCGAGGCGCAGGACCTGCCGCCGGCGCTCATGCTCCAGGGCACCAGCGACGACAACGTGACGCCCGACATGGCCGACCGCTTCGCCGTCGCCTATCGCCAGGCCGGCGGCCGCATCGATCTCACCAGGTTCGAGGGCGAGCCGCATGCCTTCATCGCCAAGGACCCAGCCTCGCCGGCGTCGCGCCGCGCTCTCGATCTCATTACCGCCTTCGTGCGCCGGGAAGGCGCATGATCGATCATCCCCGCGATAAACCAGGAGGAAGCACCATGCCGAAGCTCCGTCACATCGCCCTTGCGACGCAGGATCCCGTCAAGACGGCGGCGTTCTACAAGCAGGCTTTCGGCTTCAAGGAAGTCGGCCGCACCGGCCGGCCCAACGATCCGAAGTCGATCGCCTGGGGCTTCTACCTGAGCGATGGCACGCTCAACCTGGCGATCCTCAAGTTCCAGAACGTCGACCAGCTCGGCAAGGGCCTCGACTATGTCGGGATCCACCATTTCGGCGTGCTGGTGGACGATCTCGACGAGACCATGACGAAGCTCGAGGGCATGGGCGCGCCCTGCTTCATGAAGCAGGATCCCGACGCCAAGCACTCCTTCTTCGAGACCAAGTTCCGCGGACCGGACGGCGTCGTCTTCGACGTCTCCGAGCATCCCTGGGTCGGCGCGGCACCCGCCGGCGTCGCCGAGGTGCCGCTCAAGGAGACCGAGCCGGCCGAGTAGGCCTCAGCCCGCGAGGACTGCCGCCGCCGCAGCGACGCCGGCGCCCGGCGTCACGCTGCGGCCGAGGTCGGCGAGGCTGCGCTCGAGATAGTGCAGATCCGTCAGGATGTCGGCGGGCTCGCAATAGCCCATGGTGCCGAGGCGGATCACCTTGCCCTGCAGCCGGTTGCGCGCGCCGGCGATCACCGTGTGATAGTGCTGGTACATATGGCGCACGAGCGTGCCGCCCTCCAGCGTCTCGGGCATGGCGAAGACCTGGACGCTGTTGGAGAGCAGCGGCGCGCGGGTGAAGACCGGGAGGCCCAGCGCGGTGCCGCCGGCACGGAGCGCCGCGCCCAGGCGGCGATGCCGCTCGAAGACCGTGGGAATGCCCTCGGCGTGGATCATCTCGAGCGCGGTGCGCAGGCCGGAGATCAGCGACACCGGTGGCGTGAAGGCGGTCTCGTCCTTCTCCGCCGCCGTCTTCGCCTTGCGGAAGTCCCAGAAGAAACGCGGGCCGCGATCGGCGCGGTTGATGACCTCCCAGGCCTTGGGGCTGATGCTGGCGAAGCCGGCGCCCGGCGGGCACATCAGCGCCTTCTGGGAGGCGGTGACGACGATGTCGAGATGCCAGTCCTCCTGGCGCAGTTCCATCGCGCCGAGGCCGCTGACGCTGTCCACCACCAGCAACGCCGGGCGGTCCCTGATCGCGGTGCCGATCGCCGCGAGATCCGCCACCACCCCGGTCGAGCTCTCATTGTGGGTGACGAAGACCGCGCGGTAGTCGGCCTTGCGGACGCGCTCGGCGATGAGGTTGGCGTCGGGCGCCAGGCCCCATTCGACGTCGACGGTGTCGACGGCCGCGCCGAAGGCTTCGCAGATGGCTTTGAAGCGCTCGCCGAACTGGCCGTTGATGACGACCAGCACGCGCTCGCCCGGCGCCAGGATGTTGGCGATGGCGGCTTCCATCACGCCGGTGCCGGAGGCAGCGAAGGGCAAGACCTCGCCGGTGGTGCCGAAGAGCGGCTTCACCAGGCTCAGCGTCTCGCCGAGCATGGCGTGGAACTCGGGGCCGCGGTGATTGATGACGGGCGCGG
>DATKPX010000625.1:0-3712 GCA_035523855.1 Allostellaceae bacterium | reverse complement strand
CCCTGGTCAGCATCTGGTCGCCGGCGGTGCCGAACTCCACATAGGCGACGGTCATCGGGATCTGGCCGATGAGCGTGCCGATGGTGTAGCTGGCGAGCGAGAGGCGGGTGAGGCCGAGGCCGTAATTGGTGACGGGGTGCGGGATCACCGGGATGAGCCGCACCAGCGCCACCGCGCGCCAGCCGCCGGCCTCGGCCCTGACGAGCAGGGGCCCGAGCTTCGGCACGCTCTCGGGATCGATGAGGCCGCTGTTGACGTAGCGGGCGAGCAGGAAGCCCGCCACCGCGCCGAGTGTGCTGCCGACCGTCGCCCAGATGAACCCGCCGATCGGGCCGAAGAGCAGGCCCGCGACCACGGCCAGCAGCGTGCGCGGCACGAAGATGAGGCTGGCGACGATATGGCCGAGCACGAAGACGAGGGGGGCCAGCGGCGCGCCGCCGATCGCGTTCTTGATCTCCGCGGGGCCGAGCGCGTGGCGGTTGGCGAGCACCACCGCCATCCCCGCCGCGACGAGGACGAGCACGGCGATGCGGCCGATGAGCCGCAGGCGCGAGAACGGGGCAGGGCTCGCCTCCGATGTCATGGCGCGGGGTCGGCCACGATCACGGGATTCCTCGCCCGCCGCAGCAGCCACATGACGCCGAAGAGATCGACCACGCCGACCAGCGCGCGGTCGAGCACGCCGTAGTTCGATTTGCCGCGCTCGCGCGGGCGGTGGTTGACCGCGACCGACACCACCTTGCCGCCCTGGCGCAGCACCAGCGCCGGCAGGAAGCGGTGCATGTGATCGAAGGCGGGGAGGTCGAGGAAGAGATCGCGCCGGAAGAGCTTGAGGCCGCAGCCGGTGTCCGGCGTGCCGGCGCCCAGCAGGGCGCGCCGGATCGCGTTGGCGAGGCGCGAGGCCATGCGCTTCGACCAGGTGTCGCGCCGCTTCTGCCGATGACCGGCGACGAGGAGCGGCGGCGCCGCCGGCGCCGCGCGCGCGATCTCCCAGAGCCGGGGAATGTCGGCGGGATCGTTCTGGCCGTCGGCGTCGAGGGTCGCGATCCAGGGCGCCGCCGCCGCCTTCACGCCGGTGCGCACCGCCATGCTCTGGCCGCAGCTCGCCTGGTGACGGATAAGGCGGAGGCGCGCAAACTCGCCGGCGAGGCGGCGGATCTCGGCGGCGGTCGCATCACCGCTGCCGTCGTCGACATAGACGATCTCGTAGTCGAGCCGGCCGTCGAGGGCGCGCCGGATCTCCGCCACCAGAGGCGCCACATTGGGCGCCTCGTTGCGCGCCGGTATCACCACCGAAAGCTCCATTCGCCCGCCGACTCAGGGTCTTGCCACGCTGCCTTTGCCGCGCGGCGCAGCGGTGTAGCACAGTTCCCCGGAGGTGGCCAAACCGGAGCAGAGCGCCCCTAGAAGGTCTCCACCCAGGGGCGCAGCTCCACCTCCCAGGTCCAGGCGCTGCGGTGCTGGCGGTGGATGTGGAGATAGGTCTCGGCGATGGCGTCGGGCTCGAGGAGCCCGTCGGCGCCGCGGGCGTTGCCCCGCGGGTCGCTCTGCTGGCGGATGCCGCCGTCGATGACGAAATGGGCGACGTGGATGTTCTTGGGCGCGAGCTCGCGGGCCATGCTCTGCGCCAGGCCGCGGAGACCGAACTTGCCCATGGCGAAGGGGGCGGAGAGCGCGTAGCCCTTGACGCTGGCGGAGGCGCCGGTGAAGAGGATGGACCCGCTCCCGCGCTCCAGCATCAGCTTCGCCGTCGCCTGGCCGACCAGGAAGCCGCCATAGCAGGTCACCATCAGCGCCCTCTCGACCTCGGCGGGATCGAGCTCGATGAGCGGCCCGCGCGTCCGGTAGCTGGGGTTGTAGACCACGATGTCGGGCGCGCCGAGGTCGCGGGTGACGCCGGCGATCAAGGCGGCGACATCCTCGCGCTTGCTGGCGTCGCCGCCATAGCTGCGGGCGCCGGTCTCCTGGGCGAGCGCGGCGGTCTTCTGGGGATTGCGCGATGCCAGCGCAACCCGCATCCCCTGCTTGGCGAAGAGCCGCGCCAGGGAGGCGCTGAGCCCGCTGCCGGTTCCGACGATGAGGGCGGTCTCGCTCATGGGGCACTCTCCTCTGCTGGCACCTGTGGGGCGTCATCGGCTAAGGTGCGGGCCGCCAGACATCCCGGGCGAAGGCCGCGACCATTCCGACATGAAGCGCTACTCGATTTTCTCGCTGCTGAGCAATGCAATTTCCGGGCATCAGGATTGGCCGCGGCTCTGGCGCGATCCCGAGCCGAAGCCGGCTTACGACGTGGTGATCGTCGGCGCCGGCGGCCATGGGCTCGCCACCGCCTATTACCTCGCCAAGAACCACGGCATCACCAATGTGGCGGTCCTCGAGAAGGGCTGGCTCGGCGGCGGCAACACCGGCCGCAACACCACCATCATCCGCTCCAACTATCTCTGGGACGAGAGCGCGGCGCTCTACGAGCACTCCCTCAAGATCTGGGAGGGACTCACCGCCGAGCTCAACTTCAACCTGATGCTGAGCCAGCGCGGCGTCCTCAACCTCGCGCACACTCTGCACGACGTGCGCGAGGGGATGCGCCGCGTCAACGCCAACCGCTTGAACGGCATCGACGGCGAGTGGCTTGATACCGCCGGCGTCAAGGAATTCTGCCCGATCCTCAACACCGATCCCGGCACGCGCTATCCGGTGCTGGGGGCGACCCTGCAGCGGCGCGGCGGCGTCGCGCGGCACGACGCGGTCGCCTGGGGCTACGCGCGGGCGGCGGACGCGCGCGGCGTCGACATCATCCAGAACTGCGAGGTGACCGGCATCCGCCGCGAGGGCGGCCGCGTCGCCGGCCTCGATACGACGCGTGGCGTCATCGGCGCCGGCAAGATCGGCATCGTCGCCGCCGGCCACAACTCGGTGCTGGCGGCGATGGCGGGCGTACGGCTCCCGATTCAGAGCCATCCCTTGCAGGCGCTGGTCTCCGAGCCGGTGAAGCCGGTGCTCGACTGCGTCGTGATGTCGAACGCCGTCCATGTCTATGTGAGCCAGTCCGACAAGGGCGAGCTGGTGATCGGCGCCGGCATCGACGGATTCAACTCCTATGCCCAGCGCGGCTCCTTCCACGTGATCGAGGGGCAGATGGCGGCGCTCGTCGAGCTGTTCCCGATCTTCTCGCGCATGCGGATGATGCGGAGCTGGGGCGGCATCGTCGATGTCTGCCCGGATGCGTCGCCGATCATCGGCAAGCTGCCGGTGGAGGGGCTTTATCTCAACGGCGGCTGGGGCACCGGCGGCTTCAAGGCGACGCCGGGCTCCGGCTGGGTCTTCGCTCACACCATCGCGCGGGACGAGCCGCATCCGCTGGCGGCGCCCTTCGCGCTTGACCGCTTCACCTCAGGCGCGCTCGTCGACGAGCACGGCGCCGCCGGCGTCGCGCACTGAGGCCCGATCGATGCTGCTGATCTCGTGCCCTTGGTGCGGCCCCCGCGACGAGACCGAGTTCCGCTGCGGCGGCGAGGCGCACATCGCGCGGCCCCGGGATCCCGACGCCTGCTCCGATGCGGAATGGGCGGATTATCTCTTCATGCGCGCCAACACCAAGGGCCTCTACCGCGAGCGCTGGGTGCATTCGCAAGGCTGCCGGCGCTGGTTCAACGTGCTGCGCCACACGGTGAGCCACCGGATCCTCGCGGTCTACCGGATGGGCGAGCCGCCG
>DATKPX010000624.1:0-16520 GCA_035523855.1 Allostellaceae bacterium | reverse complement strand
GTCCCGGCCTCCTAGCCCCCAGTTGAGCTTGGCAAATCATCTGTTAGGCTGGCCTCGGAGAGCCGTTGCCTGTCATGCTAGGGCGGCCGGCAGCGCTCCGGTTGCCTTTCGGGATAGGCTTTCCATCTCGATGACGGGGGTGTTTCGCCTGACCTCCATGCTATTGAACCTGCAGCATTCCGGTCCATGACCGAGACACCGACCTCGTTCTCCGCCGATCTCCGGGACATCGCCCCCGTCTCGACGGCCGCCGGGCCCTATGACGCCCTGCCGGTTGCCGTCCAGGTCAGCGACGCGACCGGGCGGCTGGTGCAGGTCAATGCCGCCTGGACGGTGCTGCTCGGCTACGATCGGCGCGAGGTGCTGGGCCGGCCGCTGACCGATTTCATCACCGCCGGCGCGGCGGAGGCGTTGCGCCGCTCGGGCTGGCCCGCCGGCCCAAGCCGGCGCGATCTCGAGCTCGCCTTCCTCACGCGCACGGGCGAGACCCGTTCCGCCAGGCTCTCGGGCGGGATCGTCCGCGAGGGAGCGCAGCGGGAGCCGCACAACCTCGACGTCCTCATCGACCTGCACGGCCCAAAGCCACAGGTCACGGAGGCCGGCATGCTGGCCTCCGTGGTGCGGTCCGCCAACGCCGCCGTCGTCAGCAAGACGCTCGACGGCATCGTCACCTCCTGGAACTACGGCGCCGAGCGGATGTTCGGATATTCGGCTGAGGAGATGATCAACCAGCCGATCGCGCGCATCGTGGCGCCCGATCGCATGCCGGAGATGCTGGACATTCTCGATCGGATCCGGCGCGGCGAGCAGGTCGCGCGGTTCGAGACGGAGCGGCGGCACAAGGACGGGCGCACGGTCCATGTCGCCCTCGATATCTCGCCGATCCACGACGACGCCGGGCGGGTCGTCGGCGCCTCGAAGATCGCGCACGACATCACCGAGCATCGGCGGACGGAGGCGGATCTGCGCGCCCGCGAGGCGCATCTGCGCGCCATGCTGGAGACGGTCCCCGACGCCGTCATCGTGATCGACGGCCACGGCCGCATCGACTCTTTCAGCCCCTCGGCGCAGCGCCAGTTCGGCTACAGCGCCGAGGAGGTGCTCGGCCGGAATGTGAAGATGCTGATGCCGGCGCCCTATCGCGACGCCCACGACGGGTATCTCCGCCGCTACCACGAGACCGGCGAGCGCCGCATCATCGGCATCGGCCGCGTCGTGGTCGGGCGCCGCAAGGACGGGTCCACGTTCCCGATGGAGCTCGCCGTCGGCGAGGTGACTGTCGGGCCGGCGCGTCAGTTCATCGGCTTCGTGCGCGACCTCACCGAGCGGCAGGAGGTGGAGCGGCGGCTGCAGGAGCTGCAATCGGAGCTGATGCACGTCTCCCGGCTCTCCGCCATGGGGCAGATGGGCGCCGCCCTCGCCCATGAGCTCAACCAGCCGCTGACCGCGATCATCAACTACTCCCAGGCCGCCAAGCGGCTCGGCGAGATGGCCGGCAATCAGCCCTCGACGCGCGCCGCCGAGGTCATGGAGAAGATCTCGCAGCAGGCGATGCGCGCCGGCCAGGTCATCCGCCGGCTGCGCCAGTTCGTCGAGAAGGGCTCGACGGAGCATTCGCCGGAGGACGTCAACAAAGTCGTCGAGGAGGCCTGCGCGCTGGCGCTGGTCGGAACCCGCGAGAGCGGCGTGCGCACCGTCTTCCATCTGGCCGCCGATCTCCCGTCGGTCTCCATCGACAAGATCCAGGTCCAGCAGGTGGTGCTCAACCTGGTGCGCAACGCGGTCGAGGCGATGAGCGAGAGCGAGCCGCGTGACCTGGAGATCGTGACCGGCCGGGCGCCCGATGGCATGATATCGGTGACCGTGGCCGATACCGGCCCCGGTCTTGCCGAGACGGTGATGCGACAGCTGTTCCAGCCATTCGTGACCACGAAGGAGAGAGGCATGGGCATCGGATTGTCGATCTGCCGCTCCATCATCGACGCTCACAGCGGGCGGATCGTGGCGCAGCCCAATCCCGGCGGCGGCACGCAGTTCACCTTCACCCTGCCCCCCATTGAAACGACGGATGCGGGCGATGCCGGCTGACGCCACCGTCCACATCGTCGATGACGACGAGGCGATCAGGGACTCGCTCTCGCTGCTCCTCGACGGCGCCGGCTTCGCCTCGGCGACCTATCCCTCCGCCGAGGCCTTCCTCGCCGCCGCGCCGCAGGGCGCCGGCTGCCTGGTGATCGACGTCCGCATGCCCGGGATGGGCGGGCTCGAGCTGCAGAGGGAGCTGGTCCGCCGCGGCAGGCGCATCCCCGTGATCGTCATCACCGGCCACGCCGACGTGCCGCTCGCCGTGCAGGCGATGAAGTCCGGCGCGGTCGATTTCGTGGAAAAGCCCTTCGAGGAGGCGACGATCGTCGCCGCGATCCGCCGCGCCTTCGATCTCGGGATCGAGACCGCGCGGGCGGAGGCGGCGGGCGCCGAGATCGGCCAGCGCCTGCAATCCCTCACCGCGCGCGAGCGCGAGGTGCTGCACGCGCTGGTCGCCGGGAAGCCCAACAAGATCATCGCCTATGATCTCTCGATCAGCCCGCGCACGGTGGAGATCCATCGCGCCCGGGTGATGGACAAGATGCAGGCGCGCACCCTCTCGGACCTCGTGCGGATGGCATTGTCCGCAGGGGTGGGCAGCAAGGGCACCTGAGCGGCGGCGGCCTCGTGCTTAACGCCGACGCGACGACTGCCGATCTCCTAACCAAGGGTTAACCGGCCCCCGCCGTAGGGGTTATCCCGTATGTTCCCGCTGCCGCGGCGTCCTTACTCTTTGCGCCAGTCCCGAGGCGCGGCGCGCGGCCAATGCATGGCGTCCGCCGCCCTCGACGCCGGGCCGGCGGACCGCGGCCTCCACGCCGACATCAAGCACGAGAGCATATGGGCCAGCCCACGTCTCCGATCCAGATCTTCATCGTCGATGACGATGACGCCGTCCGTGATTCCATGCGGATTCTGCTGGAATCCCACGGCATGATGGTGGAGGAGTTCGGCTCGACGGAAGAGTTCAGCGCGCGCCATCGCCCGCAGCCGAATTCCTGCCTGATCCTCGATCTGCATCTTCCGGTGGTGGGCGGCCTCGATTTCCTGGCCGCTCGCACGCCGGCGGACCTCGACATCCCCGTCATTCTCATGACCGGTCGCGGCGACGACGCCACGCGTGCGCGCGCGAAAGAGCTCGGCGCGGTGGCGTTTCTCGAGAAGCCGATCGACGATACCGACCTCGTCGACGCGATCAACCTCGCGGTGGGACGCCAGACCTGCGGCGCGGCTACGTAGATTCCCCTACGTAGCTGTCCCTAGGTACTACACCGAATTCCCCGACCGGGCTCACGGCAGTATGTCTCTTCCATCAGGGCCTCGCTCTGGGTGGAGACAGGAATGCCGATATCCGTTGGCCGTGCCGCCGAGCGTCGCATCGAGCCCGCGCTGCTCGGGAACTCGATCGCCGAGGACGACGACAGCCGGGACGGGCTGAACCTGCTCGATGCGATCGGCGCCACGATGACGCTGAAGCGCGATGCGCCGCTTTTCTGCGAGGGTGATCCGGCGCAGCACTATTACAAGGTGGTGACCGGCGCGATTCGCGGTTACAAGCTGCTGGCGGATGGCCGCCGCCACATCAGCGATTTCTTCCTCGACGGCGACTTCATCGGCTTTCACACCCTCGCAACGCATGCGTTCTCGGCCGAGTCCGTGCGCGACGCCACGCTGGTGCGCTATGACCGGCGGCGCGTGGATGCCTTGGTGGCGCGCAGCCCGCACATCAGCAAGTGCCTGCTCGCTCGCGTATGTACGGAGCTTTCCCAAGCGCAGATGCGGATGGTCGTGCTGAGCCGGATGACCGCTCGCGAGCGTCTCGCGAGCTTCCTCGCCCGCATGGCCGAGCGGAGCTGCGGCAAGCCCGCGGCGGCGATCGCGCTGCCGATGAGCCGCGCCGACATCGGCGACTATCTTGGCCTCACCACCGAGACCGTCTGCCGCGCCTTCGCCCAGCTCAAGAGCGCCGGCATTATCGCCGCGCCGAGTCCCCACGAGGTGATGGTGTTGCAGCCCGGCGCCCTGGTGACCCTGGCGACGGGAGCGTGAGCGCTCTCGCGATCGAATTCCCGCGACCCTTTTCCCCTCCCCTAGGGATCGTGGGCATGCTGCCCGGCGCCGGCTCCCCCGGCGCCGGGCTTTTTCTTAACGTTTGGCGTCCATTATCGCGCCTCGCGAGTCGGCGACGACCGGCGCGGCTGCGGTGCGGGGGAGCGGAAGTATTGACGATTTGTTGCGATGGCGCGCCCGGAGAGACTCGAACTCCCAACCCCCAGATTCGTAGTCTGGTGCTCTATCCAATTGAGCTACGGGCGCCCAGAAGCGGCCATAAAGGCCGGCCGAACGAAGGGGGCGAACCTACCCGCATAGTCCGCGCATGGCAAGATCGCCGTCAGTGCCTGTAATCACCGCGAAAGCGGCTTGTCGCTCCAGACCGCTTTGCGTAGTATCCTGAGCCAGAATGATAAGGTGCCAGGGGGACTTGCACCGATGGCCGTGGGAGGCGCCACCCGCCGCCGCCCGTGTCGAGATAGGGGAGACACAACCGTCGCCATCCCAATGCCGAAGCTTCGCCCGCATTTTCTGATCCTCGCCGCAGCAACCTTATTGGCCAGCTGCACCTTCGTTGACCGAAATCTGATGCCAGCCCTGACCGGCGACGAGCCGTCGGGCAAGTCAGCGAGCACGGAGACGGCGGTTCCGATCACACCCTCGGCGGCGGAGCAGAATCCGCAGCCGACGCTGTCGCCGACCGCGCCGCCGCCGGCGGTCGGCACCGGCAACTATGCGCCGGCGCCAGTGACGCCGGGCGCCAGCACCGGCACTTATGTCGGCCAGAAAGTCTCGGCGCTACGCTCCGATCTGCAGCGCCTGCAGGGCAACATCAATCAGCACAACACCGACCTGCAGCAGGCTCGCCAGGGCATGGCGCAGGATGCCGCCAGCTATTACGGGCTGGTGGCGGCGATCAACTCGCGGCTCCAGGTGGGCACCACGCCCGGCAATCCGCAGCTGGTCGCGCAGTGGAACCAGGCGCAGACCTCGCTCGATCGCCTGAACGACGACATCGCGCGCCTCAATACGATCTCCAACCAGGCCGCCGGCGATTCCGCGCTCGCCGCCTATATTCTCGAATCCGTGCGCGCCGCCTATGGACTGCAGGGCGCCGTCGACGAGGACCATCGCCAGCTGAACATCCTTGAGAACGACGTCAACCGAACGGTAGTGCTGATCGATCGCCTGCTGAACGACCTCAGCGACGACATCAGCCGGCAGAGCAGCTACGTCACCAACGAGCGGCGCAACCTGACCACGCTGTCGCTCGCCATCAAGAACGGCGAGCTCTATGGCCAGAGCCTCGCCAACCGCGCCTACAGCACCGCCGCCAGCCCACAGCTCGCCTCGACGACGCCGCTGCTGGTCGACCGGCGCCCGCTGATGGTGATCCGCTTCGACCGGCCCAACGTCGCCTATGAGCAGGCGCTCTACAACGCCGTGAGCCGCGCTCTCGAGCGCCGCCCCGGCGCCACCTTCGACGTGGTCGCGGTGGCGCCCGCCCGCGGCACGCCCGGCCAGGCGGCGCTCAGCACCACCACCTCGAAGCGCAACGCCGATTCGGTGGTGCGCTCGCTCACCAACATGGGCCTGCCGGCCGACCGCATCAATCTGTCGGCCACCACCAGCGGCTCGACGCAGACCAACGAGGTCCAGGTCTACGTGCGCTGAGTCGCGCGGGCTCGCACGGGATCGTCATGAGCCAGCCGCCGTCTGCCGCGCCGCCGGTCAAGAGTTTCCCGGTCAGCTGGGATGAACTCCATCGTCACGCCCGCGCGCTCGCCTGGCGGCTCCTCGAGCTCGGCCCCTGGAAGGGCGTCATCGCGGTGACGCGCGGCGGGCTGGTGCCGGCGGCGATCGTCGCCCGGGAGCTCGACGTCCGCCTCGTCGAGACCATCTGCATCGCCAGCTACGACGACCGGGAGCAGACATCGTCGGGCACCCGCCGCGAGGCAAAGGGTGAGCGCGGGCAGATCAAGGTGCTGAAGGGCGTTCCCGGCGACGGCAGCGGCTTCCTCATCGTCGATGATCTCGTCGACACCGGCCACACCGCGCGGGTCGTGCGCGAGATGCTGCCGAAAGCGCATTTCGCCACCGTCTATGCCAAGCCGGCGGGCCGCCCGCTGGTCGACACCTTCGTCACCGAGGTGAGCCAGGATACCTGGATCATGTTCCCCTGGGACATCGAGCCGCAATTCGTGCCGCCGCTCGCGAGCCAGCACCGCGGCGGCTGACCCCCGCCTCAGGCCTCCTTGACGCGATCCCGAGGCGGCCTCGAGGCCGAAGGCGGATCCGCCGCTCAGCACCGCAACGTCGACAACCGCCACCCCACCCCTGCGATCGGGGGCATTCGTCTACCGCGTCCTCGGCACGCGGCGGCGCCCATCGACGGCCTCCACTGCGGGCTTCGCCGTCCGCGCTCGCACTTTGAGGTTGTTTTATCCGATAACCACTCTAGCTTCGCTCATATACGGCTAGCGATCGGAAACGGCGGTGAGCGCAGTCCCGATAGCCCGGCTTTCCAATCTTGCGGATCAAATCACGATCCGGCACGGCCCTCTCTCTTTGCTGATGGAGTTCATTCGCGCCGCCGAGCGGGCTGCGCGGGCGCGCGGCGTCTTCCTCATGCTCCGAAGCGACCTCGACGCGCTGGTCGACTTCAATGCGCGCGAGCGCCGGCACTGGTATCGCATCTCGCCGCTCTTCGACCCTGCCTTCAGCAGTGTGTCGCCGGAGAATTCCTTCTGGATCGAGGGCCGCGACAGCGCCGGCGAGACGGTGGCGACGCAGGCCTGCCGTGGCTTCCACTGGCCCACGACGACGCTCCGGGAAGAAGCCGAGTCTCTGCGCATCTTCTATGCCGACCCCGCCCGCATGGCGGCACCGGGCGAACGCTGCACGGTAACGGCGCCGACGGCCGGCCGCATCGCCGGCCGGATCGCCTATTCGGGCAGCGGATGGTACCGCCCCGATTTTCGCGGCCGCCAGCTGTCGGCGATCCTGCCGCGCATCTCGCGCGCGTGCGCGCTCGCCTGCTGGGGAACCGAGGTCACCGTCAGCTTCGTCGAGGACGTGCTGATCGAGAAAGGCGTCGTCGCCCGCTACGGCTATCGTCAAATCGAGCACGCGATCGACTGGCAAGGCCGCGTCGGCGGCGACCTCCGCATGGCGGTGCTGAGCATGCGCCGCTCGGAACTGATCGCCGACCTCGTTGGCTTCCTGTCAGGCGCTTTCCAGGAGGTAGGTCGCGCGCAGCACCGACACGCCGGTGACAAAGCGCTCGTTTCCTGAGCCGCGCCACGGCAGGATGAGACGGTCGTAGCGGCTGCGCCGGGCGCTGTCGCCGGGCGCGCGGATCACCGCATCGACGGCCTCGAAGCGCGGCTCGTTCTCCTGCAAGGCTTCCCGATAGCTCTGCGCGGTGCGCACGCCATAGTCCCGGTCCGGCTGATCCTCGAGATCGCGTCCCACCGCCAGCAGGTTCCAGCAGCGCGGATAGAAGGAGAAGCCGGCGCCGCGGTAGTCGAACACCAGGCGGCTGCTTCGCTCGGGATTGCGCAGGACCACGGCCTTCTCCAGCAGATCGAGCGTCGCCAGCAGATCCCGTAGCTGATCGGTCCAGCGACCGCCGGTCAGATACCAGATCGCCAGCAGCGGCCCCAGGCTCTGCAGGGCGGAATGTTTCCGCGGCTGCAGCGGGTGGCGCTGCACGAGGTAGTTGGAGCCGGGCCGCCAGCGGGACGTGGCGCAGACGAGATCCTCCAGCCGCAGCATCGCCTCATGGGCGCTGCGCATGACCTCGTGCTGCCAGCTGCTTTGCAGATAGGATAGCAGCAGGCGCTCCGGCATCGCTTCCGCGAGCCGATAGAACAGCGTCGCCAGCGTCGCCGGCGTGATCAAGGCGGGACGGAGCGAGAGATGAACCGAGCGACCGCGCTGACGCAGCAGCGCAAAGCCGAGGTTACGGACGGCATAGCCGACGAGGTCGAATTCCGATGGGTCCTGCCCCAGCCGATGCCGAAGATCGGCGGCACCGGCCGGCCACGCCTCGCCCTTGTCATCAATGAGGGTGCCGAAGCTCACGCGATCCCCCGCCTGCCCTAACTCACCCCCCGGGGCAATATTTTGGAATGCCCACCACAAAATGGTGTAGAGAGGCAACTCCAGCGATGAATAGTGCTCCTGCCCGCCGCATCCTGTCCAGGCATAACCACCCTATCCGGCGGCCCCATTCGGCCATGCAGGCCGCCCCAAAGCTGGCCTTCACGACGCCAAGTTTCAACCTGTTGGTGTGCGTGGCTGCGCTGCTGATCGGCCTCGCGATGCCGGCTCGCGCGCAGGATCGGCCAGTCGAGGGCCGCGCCGCGCCGCGCCCGGCGCTTGCCCGGCTGGACATGGTAGCGGCCGCCAATCCGCTGGCGGCGGAGGCCGGCCGCGCGATCCTGCGCGCCGGCGGCAGCGCCATCGACGCGGCAATCGCCACCCAGATGGTGCTCAACCTCGTGGAGCCGCAATCCTCCGGCATCGGCGGCGGCGCCTTCATCCTCTATTGGTCGAACGCGGACCACCGGGTGCAGAGCTTCGACGGCCGCGAGACCGCGCCGGCGGCGGCACACCCGAACCGCTTCCTCGGCGCCGACGGCAAGCCCCTCCCCTTCATGACGGCGGTGGTCGGCGGCAAGTCGGTGGGGGTGCCCGGCACGCTCCGGGCGCTGGCGCTCGCCCATGCCCGGCATGGCCGTCTGCCCTGGGCGAAGCTGTTCGAGCCCGCCATCCGCCTCGCCGATCAGGGCTTCGCGATCTCGCCGCGGCTGCACGACATGCTGGCCAAGGAGACGCATCTCGCGGCGGCGGAGCCGGCACGCAGCTATTTCTACGGCGGCGACGGCAAGCCGAAGCCGGTCGGCACCCTCCTGCGCAATCCCGACCTGGCGCGCGTGCTGCGCGGCATCGCCGAGAACGGTCCCGACTTCCTCTACAAGGGCGCCATCGCCCGCGACATCGTCTCGACCGTCGCCCATGCCCCAGGGATTCCCGGCGACCTGACCGAGACCGACCTCGCGCGCTATCAGGCCAAAGAGCGCCCTCCCGTCTGCGGCGCCTATCGCCGGTTCCGGATCTGCGGCATGGGTCCGCCCAGCTCCGGCGGCGTCGCAGTGCTGCAGATCCTGGGCCTGCTGCAGCGCTTCGACCTCGGCAACATGAAGCCGATGTCGCCGGACGGATTCCACCTCTTCGTCGAGGCGTCGCGCCTCGCCTATGCCGATCGCGACCGCTATCTCGCCGACGGCGATTTCCTGCCGGTGCCGGTGCAGGGCCTGATCGATCCCGCCTATCTCGCCGTCCGCTCCCGCCTGATCGACATCGGCCGCGACATGGGACACGCCGATCCCGGCACGCCGCGCATGCGGCACGCACTGCTGCGCGGCGACAATGACGGACACGACCTGCCCTCCACCAGCCACCTCTCGATCGTCGACCGCTGGGGCGACGCGGTGGCGATGACGACGACGATCGAGAACGAGTTCGGCTCGCGTTTGATGGTGGACGGCTTCCTCCTCAACAACGAGCTCACCGACTTCTCCTTCGAGCCCGAGATCGACGGCAAGCCGGTGGCAAACCGCGTCGAGGCCGGCAAGCGGCCGCGCAGTTCCATGGCGCCGACCTTCGTCTTCGGCCCTGACGGCAAGCTGCTGCTGGTGGTGGGCTCGCCGGGCGGCAGCGAGATCATCAACTACGTCGCCGAGACGCTGATCGCGGTGCTCGACTGGGGCTACGACATCCAGAGCGCGGTGAGCCTGCTGCATGTCAGCAACCGCAACGGCCCCACCGAGATCGAGCCCGGTCCCGGCGCAGAGCAGCTGGGCGACGCGCTGCGCGCGCGCGGCCACACGGTCGTCTTCCGGCACTTCGACAGCGGCCTGCACGGGATCCTGCGCACGCGGGAAGATCTGGAGGGCGGCGCCGATCCGCGCCGCGAGGGCGTGGCGCTCGGCGATTGAGCGGCTTGCCCGCGAGGGCGCCGTCGCTACACTGCGCCGCCATGACCGAGACCCCCGTCGACCGCCCCACTGTCACGCTGCTGCCCGGCCATCAGAAGCGCGCGCTGCACGGCCATCCCTGGATCTACTCGAACGAGATCCAGATGGACGTCCAGACCAAGGCGCTGCAGCCCGGCAGCCTCGTCACCCTGAAATCCGCCGACGGGCGCGCGCTCGGCGTCGGCACCTTCAATCCGCATACGCTGGTGGCGGCGCGCCTGCTCGACCGCGAGGCGACGCGCGTGATCGACACCGGCTTCCTGGCCGGGCACCTGCGGCGCGCGCTGGCGATCCGCGAGCGGCTGTTCGACGCTCCGTACTACCGGCTGATCCATGCCGAGGCGGATGGGTTGCCCGGCACCGTGGTGGATCGCTTCGGCGATGTCGTGGTGGCGCAGGTCAACACCGCCGGCATGGCGCGGCTGGAGCCCAACCTGCTCGCCGCCATCGACACGGTGCTGGCGCCGAAGGCGATCGTGCTGCGGAACGATAGCCCGGCGCGGGCGCTCGAGGGCCTGCCGGAGGAGGTGCGGCTCGCCAGCGGCGCGCTCGGCGGGCCGCTGGAGCTCAGCGAGAACGGGGCGCGGTTTCGCATCGATCCGCTGGGCGGCCAGAAGACCGGGTGGTTCTTCGATCAGCGGGCGAACCGCCGCTTCATGAGCGCGCTGGCGAAGGGCGCGCGCGTCCTCGACGTCTATTGCTTCGGCGGCGGTTTCGCGGTGGAGGCGGCGGTCGCCGGCGCCGCCAAGGTCCTCGGCATCGACCGCTCGGAGCCGGCGCTGACGCTGGCCGCCGAGGCGGCGGCGCTCAACGGCGTCGGCGAGCGCTGCGAGTTCCGGCGCGGCGAGGCCTTCGGCGAGCTCGAGACGCGGCTCGGCAGCGCCGAGCGCTACGATGTGGTGATCGCCGACCCGCCGGCCTTCGTCAAATCACGCAAGGATCTGGGGGCGGGGTTGCGTGGCTATCGCAAGCTCGCGCGGTTGGCGGCCGGCATGGTGGCGCCGCAAGGCTATCTCTTCCTCGCCTCCTGCTCGCACAACGTGACGCCGGAGGATTTCGCCGAGGCGGCGCGCCGTGGCCTGGAGGATGCCGGCCGCGCCGGCCGCGTGCTGCTGACCGCGGGCGCCGCGCCCGATCACCCGGTCCACCCACACCTCCCGGAGTCCGCCTATCTGAAGGCGATGGTGCTGGCGCTCGATTGAGGCATCAGTCGCCTGGCATGCGTTCGGGAAGCTCGGCGGCACTCTCGGCAGGAAGCCGCCGCCCTGCCTCGCTCTCGCTCGCGGGACCATGCGGCATGCTGAGGCGCAGCGTGGTGCCGCGCGCCGTGCTCTCCACCAGCGTCGCGTCGCCGCCATGGGCGCGCATGACCTCGCGGGCGATGGCGAGGCCGAGGCCGGTGCCGCCCGGCCGCGCCGAGCCGGCGAAGGGCAGGAAAAGGTTGGCAAGCGCCTTGGGCGGCAGGCCCGGCCCGTCATCCAGCACATCGATCACGGTCAGGCTCGCCTGCGTCTCGGCGCGGACCGTGATGCGCTGAGCGCCGGCCTCCATCGCATTGCGCAGCAGGTTCATCAGCACGCGATGGAGCTGCTCGCGATCGGCGGTGACGGCGAGACCGGGCGGCACGCGATCGAGCAGCAGGCTGTGATCGCCGCCCTTGAGGTCCAGCACCTCGGCAAGCTCCTCCACCATGGAGGCGAGCAGGAAGCGCCGCGGCTTGAGCGGCGGCGCGCCCTCGCGGGTGAAGTTGAGCGTGCCGCTGCAGAGCGCCACCGCGCGATCGATGGCATCGACGAGCCGCGGCACCACCCGCTTCACCTCCGGCGCCTCGCTGCCGGCGAGGCGGTCCGAGACCAGGCGGGCGGTGGAGAGGATATTGCGGAGATCGTGGTTGATCTTGGTGACGGCGGTGCCGAGCGCGGCGAGCCGCGCGTTGTGGCGCAGCGCCTGGCGGACGGTCTCCTGCAGCTGGGCGAGCTCGCGCTCGGCGATGCCGATCTCGTCGTTGCGCATCACCGGCCGGATCACCCGCGAGGCATCCTCGGGATTCTCGCGGAAGGACATCATGCTCTGGGTGATGCGCCGCATCGGCGCCACCAGCAGCCATTGCAGGCTGAGATAGACCAACGTCGCCGCGATCAGCGACAGGAAGATGGAGAGCGCGAAGACCCGGCCGCCGAAATCCCACATCGCCGCCCGCATCGGCTGCTCGTCGAGCAGCACCTCCATCGTCACCGTGGAATCGCGCGGCGAGGTGCCGAGCACGCGCAGCACCAGGTGATTGTGGCGCATCAGCGTCGCGATCGCATCGCCGATCAGCTCCATGACGCCCGCCGAGCTGATGTCATAGGTGCGGTCGACCTCGGGCGGCATGTCGCTGGCGATGATGAGCGTGGTGTGGTCGGGCTTGTGCACGACGATGCCGTCGGCGCCGACATGCAGCAGCAGCTCGTTGGCGAGATACTGGCTCACCATGTTGTCGGGCGTCGCCTCCAGCGCGAGGCTCGCCAGATGCGCCGAGGCGATGCGCATCTCCAGGTAATTGAGGCGAAAGCGGGCGACCGAGGGCACGAAGATCAGCACCTCGCCCAGCATCACGAAAAAGATCGTCAGCAGCAGCAGCCGCGCCGAGAGGCTGCGGGCAAGCGGAACCAGCGGGGGAACCCGATCGGTCATACACTTAGCCTAGCACAGGGCCCCGGGGGACCGCACGTCGGGGTAGGAATGCCTCCTAGCCCAGCCGCAGCAGCCAGCGCACCAGGGTGCGCGTCCGGTCGCCGAAGAGCTTCGGCGCGAAGAAGCTGCCGGCTGCCCGCTTGCTCGCCTCGGAGAGCGTCGGATAGGCGGCCATCGGCGTGGCGAGCGCCCCCACCTTCAATCCCCGGCTGATGGCGAGCCCCCAGGGCTGGATCAGCTCGCCCGCATGCGCGCCCAGGATCGAGGCGCCGAGCACCCGGCCGTTCCGCCGCGTCAGCACCTTGACGAGGCCATGGGTCGACCGCTCCGCCTGGGCGCGGTCGTTCTCGTGGAAGGGCCAGCGCAGCACCGTGAGATCGCCGCCATGCTGCTCCATCGCCTGCGCTTCGGTGAGGCCGACCTGGGCCAGCTCCGGCGCGCTGTAGGTGACCCAGGGCAGCGCCCGGTAATCCACCTTGGCCGGCAGGCGGAACAGGATGTTCCGGAGCACGATGCCGGCGTGATAGTTGGCCACATGGGTGAATTGCGGCCCGCCCGCGGCATCGCCCACCGCGTAGATCCGCCGGTTGCTGGTGCGCAGCCGGCGGTCCAGCACCAGCTCGCCCTTGGCGCCGGTCGCGATGCCGGCCTTGTCGAGGGCGAGCCCGTCGAGATTGGCGCGGCGGCCCGTAGCGACCAGGAGATGCGAGCCGGCGATGCGCTCCTCGCCCGCTCCGGCGGCGAGCACCACCGCGATCCCGTCTCCCGCGCGCTCGACGCGGCGGATCCGGACGCCGGCGCAGATCTTCACGCCGTCCACGGCAAGCCGCTCGGCCAGCAGAGTCACCAGCTCGGGATCGTCGTGCAGCATGATGCGCGGCTGCGCCTCCAGCACCGTCACCTCGGCGCCCAGCAGGCGATGCGCCTGCGCCATCTCGATGCCGACCGGCCCGCCGCCGATGACGACGAGGTGGCGCGGCAGCGCGCGGTTCTCGAACACCGTCTCGTTGGTGAGGAACGGCACGCTCGCGAGGCCCTCGATCGGCGGCGTCGCCGGCGCGGAGCCGGTGGCGATGACGATGCGGCGCGCGCGGATCAGCGCGTCGCCAGCCTCCACCGTGTCGGGCCCGGCGAAGCGCGCGCCGGTGCGCAGCACGCGGACGCCCATGCCCTCGAAGCGCTCCTGGCTGTCATTGGGCTCGATCGCGGCGATGACGCCGTGGACGTGATCCATGACAGCGGCGAAATCGACGGTGAGGGCGGCGCCGCGCAATCCGAAAGCCGCGAAACCGCGCGCCGCCGCCACGCGCTTCGCCGCCGCCAGCAGCGCCTTCGAGGGCACGCAGCCGTAGTTGAGGCAATCGCCGCCCATCCTGTGCCGCTCGATCAGCACTGCCCTGGCGCCGAGCTGCGCCGCGCCGGCCGCCACCACCAGCCCGCCGGCTCCCCCGCCGATGACGCAGACGTCGGTCTCCATCGTCGTGCTCACGGCACCCGTTTCCACCGCTTGTAGGCGATTGGAAGCAGCGCGAGCAGACAGAGAGCCAGCAGCGGCAGCAGGAACCGCGGCTCGTGGAGAAGGTGGAACTGGGGCTCCTCGCCGCGATCGAGGAGGTCGCCGAGGCCGGCGCCGACGCTGGTGTAGACGAGCGCCGCCGGGATCATGCCGAAGAAGGTACAGGCCACATAGGCGCCGAGCGGAATGCCGAACAGCGCCGGCACCAGATTGACCAGCCAGAACGGAAACAGCGGCACCAGGCGGAGCACCAGCAGATAGCTGATCGCGTCCTCGCGAAATCCCGCCTCCACTTTCTGGAGGAAGGGCCCGGCGCGCCGGTGCAACACCTCGCCGAAGGCGGAGCGCGCCACCAGGAACAGCAGCGTCGCGCCCGTGGTCGCGGCGATGAGGTTGTAGAGCGTGCCGGGCCAGGTGCCGAACAGGAAGCCGCCGACCAGGGTCAGGATCAATGCGCCGGGGATCGACAGCGCCGCGGCCGCGGCATAGCCGAGGATGAAGACCGCCGGCGCCAGCACGCCCAGGGAATTGACAGCCTCCAACAGCCGCTCGCGATGGACCGCCAGGGCATGGATGGTGAGATATCGATGGACGCCGGCCACATAGGCGCCGATGGCCACCGCCAGCAGGACCGCCAGGGGTGCCCAGCGCCTGGCCCCCGTCGCCAGAGCGGATCGGGTCGCTCCCTGATCCATGTGGTTAATCACCGTCAAAGTACGGGCGCGGATCCTAGGCTTCCTGCGGGGGCGCGCGCGTCACCTTGCCGTGACACACCGCGCGCCGCAGGGCGCCGGGACGAGCAGGGCGCGGCGTTGACTTCAACCCCCCGCTCCCGTATACAGCGGCCTCGTTTTCCTGAGAAGCCGCAGCCGGAGTGTCGGTCCGTGAAGCGCCCTTATCAACCGAGCAAGCTCATCCGCAAGCGTCGCCATGGTTTCCGCTCGCGCATGGCCACGGTGGGCGGCCGCAAGGTGCTGGCGCGGCGGAGATCCCGGGGACGGAAGCGCCTGTCGGCCTGAGCCGGCGACGCTTCGCGCCATCCCATGGCCAAGCTCGAGCGCCTTCGGCGACGGGCAGATTTCCTCCGTATTGCCGGCGGTCGACGCAAGTTCGTGGCGCCGGGCCTCATCCTGCAGACCCTGCCCCGAGGCGACGCCGATCCGGCGCCGGCGGTGCTGCGGGTGGGCTTCACGGCCAGCCGCAAAGTGGGCATCGCCGTGGTCCGCAACCGGGCGCGGCGGCGCCTGAAGGCGGCGGCGGCGTCGGTGATGCCGACCCATGCCGCGGCCGGCTTCGACTATGTGCTGGTCGCGCGGGCGGCAACACCCTCGCGCCCCTATGCGGAGCTGGTCGGGGACCTCGAGACGGCGCTGCGCCGCCTGGGGACCTGGCGAGAGATCTCCGCGGCCTGAACCGAGAGGATTGCTTCCGTGCCGACCCTCCTGCTCCGAAGCCTGATCCGCGGGTACCAGCTTCTCATCTCGCCGGTGCTGCCGCCGGCCTGCCGGTATCTGCCGACCTGCTCGGAGTATGCGGCCGAGGCGATCGAGCGCCACGGCGCGCTGCACGGATCCTGGCTCGCCATCCGCCGCCTCGCCCGCTGCCACCCCTGGGGCGGCAGCGGCTACGATCCCGTCCCCGAGCCCATGCCGCACCCGCACGGCATCGGCTGCCGGCACGGCCGCTGACCACCAGGGCGTAGCGCTCAGGACCTTCTCCATGGAAGACCAACAGAAAAACCTGTTCCTCGTGATCGCGCTGACACTGGCGATCATCATCGGCTTCCAGGTTTTCGTCGAACCTTACTTCCAGAAGGCGAAGCCGCCGCAGCCGCAGCCGACCCAGTCAAGCCAAACGACGACCCCCGCGACCCCCTCGGCCGCGACGCCGGCGACGCCGGGCAGCGCGCCGACACCGGGCGCTGCCGCCGCGCCCAGCGCCAAGACCCGCGCCGAGGTGCTGGCGGGAAGCCCGCGCATCGCCATCGACACGCCGCGCCTGCACGGCTCGATCGCCCTCGTCGGCGCCCGCCTCGACGATCTCACCCTCGCGACCTATCACGAGACGGTCGATCCCAAGAGCCCGGAGATCGTCCTGCTCTCGCCGTCCGGAACCGATGCGCCCTATTTCATCGAGACCGGCTGGAC
>DATKPX010000623.1:0-2393 GCA_035523855.1 Allostellaceae bacterium | reverse complement strand
CTTCGTCAGTATACTTATTATGCTTATACAAATGACGGGCGGTCAAGCGCAGGGGGCCGCGATCGCGCCGCCTCGAGCCGTGCTGGTCTCCGTCAGACGACGCCGGGAAGCGCCACTTCGGCAACGGAGCCAGCCGCCCGCCCCGACCGCACCAGGGCGATCGCCTTCGCCATGTCGGGCGCCAGGTGGCGGTCCTCGTCGAGATGCGGCACCTCGGCGCGCAGCGTCGCGCGCAGGCGCTCGAGCGGCGCGCTCGACAGCAGCGGCGCGTGGAAGTCGCAGCTCTGCGCGGCGACCAGCAGCTCGATCCCTAGTATCGCAGCAGTGTTCTCCGCCATCGCCAGCAGGCGACGCGAGCCGTGCGCCGCCATCGAGACGTGATCCTCCTGGTTGGCGCAGGTCGGAATGGAATCGACACTGGCGGGCGTCGCGCGCTGGCGGTTCTCGGCGACCAGCGCCGCCGCGGTCACCTGCGGAATCATGAAGCCGGAGTTGAGGCCCGGCCGCGGCGTGAGGAATGCCGGCAGGCCCGAGAGCGCGGGATCGATCAGCATGGCGATCCGCCGCTCGGCGAGCGAGCCCATTTCGCAGAGCGCGAGCGCGATCATGTCGGCGGCGAAGGCCACCGGCTCGCCGTGGAAATTGCCGCCGGAGAGCGCCTCGCTGGTATCGGTGAAGATCAGCGGATTGTCGGAGACGCCGTTCGCCTCGTCCGCCAGCGTCGCCGCCGCCTGCCGGAGCACGTCGAGCGCCGCCCCCATCACCTGCGGCTGGCAGCGCAGGCAGTAGGGATCCTGCACCCGGTTGTCGCCGGTGAGATGCGATGCCCGGATCGCGCTGCCGGCGATCAGCCCGCGCAGCGCCGCCGCGACCTCGATCTGGCCGCGATGGCGCCTGAGCGCATGGATGCGGGGATCGAAGGGCGTGTCGGAGCCGCGCGCGGCGTCGGTCGAAAGCGCGCCGGTCGCCAGCCCGGTCTGCAGCAGCCGCTCCGCCTCGAAGAGGCCGGCGAGCGCATAGGATGTGGAGAACTGCGTGCCGTTCAGCAGCGCGAGGCCTTCCTTCGGTCCGAGCTCCACCGGCTTCAGATCGGCCTCTGCCAGCGCCGCCGCCGCCGGCATGACAGTGCCGCGAGCAGCGATCTCGCCGATCCCCAGCATCGCCGCGGTCATGTGCGCGAGCGGCGCCAGGTCGCCGGACGCGCCGACCGAGCCCTGGCAAGGCACCACCGGCAGGAGATCGCGGCTCAGCATCGCCTCCAGCAGCCGCACCGTCTCGACGCGCACGCCGGAGGCGCCCTGCGCCAGGCTCGCCAGCTTCAGCGCCAGCATGAGGCGCACCACCGGCGCCGGCATCGGCGCGCCGACGCCGGCGGAATGCGACAGCACGATGTTGCGCTGGAGCGTCGCGAGATCGGCGGCCTCGATGCGGATCGTCGCCAGCTTGCCGAAGCCGGTATTGATCCCGTAGACCGGCTCGCCGCGGGCGAGGATCGTCTGGATGACAGCCGCGCTGCGCGCCACCGCGGCATAGCAGCCGGGATCGAGGGTGGCGCTGTCGCCGCGATAGATCGAGCGCCAGTCAGCGAGGCCGGTCCGACCCGGTTTCAGGACGAGGATCATCGGAGCGCCACCGCGGCGCCGATCTCCGGCCACTCACAATGGGCTGATGGGCGCGATAGCGAAGACATCCTGGCCTCCCTCGGCGGCGGAACCTCAGGTTGCTCTCGGCGTTCGGGCTCGGCACAACGGCGGCGCGCCGCTCGATCTGCAGCAGGGCCACTCTTTTGCCTATACAAAACAAGCCGCTCACGGTCAAGACCGGCATGCTCCGCCGAGCTCGGCCGCCGCTAGCGCGCCCCGGACGTCGGCGAGAACCGTCCGTTGAAGGAATGCCGGTCGCCCGGATAGGTGATCGACACCTCGGTGACGAGGCTGCCCTGATGCCAGGTGCGCCGCTCCAGCACCAGGCAGGCCGCACCGGGCTTCAGATCCAGCAGCCGGCTCAGCCGGGCGCTGGCGTTGCGGGCGCGGATCACGTGCTCCGCCTCGGTCCACGGCACGTTCTGCAGCAGCCAGGTGCCGGGCGGCAGGTGGCGGAAATCCTCCCGCTCCGCCGCCGGCACCGTGGCGAGCGAGATGAGGCGATCCTCGTAGGCGTTGGGGACGCCGTTCATGCGATGCAGGCAGCGGACATGCATCACGCGGCTGCCGGCGCGCAGCCCCAGCTCGTCGGCGCTCGCCTTGTCTAGCTTCTCCACCCGCCGACCCAGCACCTCGTGCCGGTAGACATGGCCCAGCCGCTTCGCCTCGGCGGCGAAATCCTGGATCTCCACGATCGCCCGCTCGGCGCGCGGCGCGGCGACGAAGGAGCCGGCGCGACGGCGGCGCGCC
>DATKPX010000622.1:0-3119 GCA_035523855.1 Allostellaceae bacterium | reverse complement strand
CCGCTCACCATCACCCGCTTCTGCACCACGTATTCGGGCCGGGGCGCGCCGGGATGACGGGGATCCTCCGCGCCGGGGAGAATGTCGTCGCCGGGCGGCAGCCGGCCGCGCCGCGCCTCGTCGGGCGTGATGCTGGTGTCGACGAGCTGGAACGTCATCTTGGCGGTCTTGCCGATGAGCTCCTTCACGTGCTCGGGATTGTCGATGCCCGGGAGCTGGACCAGGATGCGGTCGCTGCCCTCGCGCTGGATGGTCGGCTCCTTGGTGCCGGTCTCGTCGATGCGCCGGCGCACGATCTCGATCGACTGCTCGAGGACGGTGCTCTTGCGCCGCTCCAGCGCCGCCTCATCGAAAGCGAGCGAGACCTGCCCGTCGCTGCCGATGGTCGACACCAGCTCGGGATCGAGCTTCGGCACCAGCTTGCGGACGTCGTCGAGGCGGTTGAGGTCGCTGACGGTGAAGACGAGCTTGTCGTTCTGCACGGCGAGGCCGGTATAGCCGATCCGCGCGTTGCGCAGCTCGCTGCGCGCCGCGTCGAGCGCGTTGTTGAGCCGCTCGCGCACCACGGTGCTCATGTCGACCTCGAGCAGCAGATGCGAGCCGCCGCGCAGGTCGAGGCCGAGGCTGATCTGCCGATGCGGGACCCAGCCCGGCAGCCGGTCGAGCGTCTCCTGGCTGAACAGGTTCGGCAGGGTCAGCAGCACCCCCAGGAGGCAGATCCCGAGGATCAGCGTCACCTTCCAGGTCTGGAAGTAGAGCATCGACTAGGCCCGGTCCCTCAATGCCGCGTCAGCCGCCCTTGGCGGCATCGGCTTCCTTGTCGCCGGCGGCGTCGGTTTCCTTCTCCTTGCCCTTGCCGGCGGGCTCGGTCTTGGCCAGAACCTGCGTGATCGTGCTGCGCACCACGCGCACGCGCACGTTCTCGGCGATGTCCACGGCCACTTCGGTGTCGCCCACAACCTTGGCGACGGTGCCGATGATGCCGCCGCCGGTGACCACGCGGTCGCCGCGGCGGAGCGATTCCAGCGTCGTCTTGTGCTGCTTCGCGCGCTGCTGCTGCGGACGGATGAGGAAGAAATAGAAGACGACGAAGATCAGGATCAGCGGCAGGAGTTGAACCATGCCGCCAGCACTGTCGACGAGCGATTGCGCGTACGCCGGCGTAATAAGCATCGGCCCTCCAAGGGTCTTCTGCGATCGCGGCGTCCCTCCCCGGGCGCCGGTCGGCGGCATTGGTACGCGGTTTGCCCGCAAAGAGCAATGGCGGCGGCAGGCCCGCGGTTGACCGCCGGGCGCGTTGTGCTAGGGTCCGCCGCCGCCGCGTAAGGCCCCGTTTCACCACGATTTCCCCCGACTGGCGATGACCGACAAGCACCGTCTCGAGCCCCTGCTGCAACGCGTCGCGGACGCTCTGGAGCGCCTGGCGCCGGCGCGGCCGCCCGTCAACGATTTCGATGCCGCCGATGCCTTCGTCTGGCACGCCGAGCGCGAGTGGCTGGAGCCGGTGCCGACGGTCAATCGGGTCGAGATCTCGCTGCTCCGGGGCATCGACCGCGTGCGCGATATCCTCATCGACAACACCGAGCGCTTCGCCAAGGGGCTGCCGGCCAACAACGTGCTGCTCTGGGGCGCGCGCGGCATGGGCAAGAGCTCGCTGGTGAAGGCGGCCCATGCGGCGATCAACGCGGAGCACCCGCGCTCGCTGGTGCTGGTGGAGATCCATCGCGAGGACATCCCGACGCTGCCTCGCCTGCTGGCGCTGCTGCGCACGACCAGGCGCCGCTGCATCCTCTTCTGCGACGACCTCTCCTTCGACCAGCAGGATGCCAGCTACAAATCCCTGAAGGCGGTGCTCGACGGCGGCATCGAGGGCCGGCCCGCGAACGTGGTGCTCTACGCGACCTCGAACCGCCGCCACCTCTTGTCGCGCGACATGATCGACAACGAGCGCTCCACCGCGATCAATCCCGGCGAGGCGGTGGAGGAGAAAGTCTCGCTCTCCGACCGCTTCGGCCTCTGGCTCGGCTTCCACGCCTGCGACAACGAGACCTTCCACGCCATGGTGCGCGGCTACGCCGAGCGCTATGGCCTCGACGTTCCCGCCGAGCAGCTCAAGGCCGAGGCGCATGAATGGTCGGTCACCCGCGGCGCGCGCTCCGGCCGCGTCGCCTGGCAGTACATCCAGGATCTCGCCGGCCGCCTCGGCAAGCAGATCGGCTAGCCACCGGCGCCCGGCGCATCAAGGGATAATTCAACCGCTGCTCGCCGCCGGCAGGAAGTCGGCGGGGTCGAGGGCGCGGGTGCCCTTGCGCACTTCGAAATGGAGCTGCGGCGCGTTGACGGCGCCGGTGGCACCCACCCGCGCGATCGCCTGGCCGCGCTGCACGCGCTCGCCGCGCTTCACCAGCATCTGCGCATTGTGGGCATAGGCGGTCATCCAGCCGTCGGCGTGCTTGATCAGGATCAGGTTGCCGTAGCCGCGCAGCTCGTTGCCGGCATAGGCGACGACGCCGCTGTCGGCGGCGACCACTGTGGTGCCCTCGGGCGCGGCGATGTTGATGCCGTCATTGTGGGTGCCGCCGCTGCCGGTGCCGTAGCTGCCGATGACGCGGCCGCGGACGGGCCAAAGGAAGCTCTGCCCGCCGCGCGGCGGTGGCGGCGGCAGCGCGGCGGTCTGCGGGGGCGCCGCCGGCGGTGGTGACGGCGGCGGCAGCACGGAGGGCGGCGCGGTTGCGGGTGCCGGCGGCGGTGGCGCAGCGACGGCCGGCGCCGCCGAGGGCGCACGGCTGGTGATGACCGGTGCCGGGCCGGATGGCGCCGGAGCCTGCACCACGGGCGCGCCCGGTGGAGGCGCGGATGGAGGAGCCGCCGCCACGACCGGCGGCGGCGCGCTCGCGGTCGGCGGCGCCAGCGGCGTCGCGATGAAGCCGCCCTGCCCCGGCTGCTGACGCGCGCCCGCCACCACCGGCGGCGCCACCTGCGGCGGCAGCAGCAGCGTGCTGCCGGTGATCAGCGTATAGGGCGGCTGCAGGTGGTTCAGCTCGACGAGCGTCGCGAGATCGACGCCCCAGAGCCGCGAGACGCTGTAGAGCGTGTCGCCGGCGAGCACGTAATGGACG
>DATKPX010000621.1:0-6398 GCA_035523855.1 Allostellaceae bacterium | reverse complement strand
GCTGCGCAGCGTCAGGGCGGGCAAGGACATGGGCGGAATCCTCCAGAGGGCCGGTCTGATCGGTTGCGGGTATTCTGGCGCCTCGCGGCGGGCGCCACAACCTCCGCCTTCGCCGCGGCGCGCTCACGATGCCCGGCGCGAGGGCGCTCGGCCGCATTGTCACGACCGAGAGTGGCTTCTATGATCCCCCCGATCAGTTGAGCCGGTGACGCCCTTGCCCCGATCCCCGTCGCGCCCCCTCGGCGCCTATCCCCGCATCCGCCTGCGCCGCACCCGGCGCGACGACTGGACGCGGCGCATGGTGGCGGAGCACACGCTGACGCCGGCGGATTTCATCTGGCCGGTCTTCGTCCATGACAGCCCGGCGGCGCGCGCGCCGGTGCCGTCGATGCCGCATGTGGACCGGCTCTCGATCGCCGCCCTCGTCGATGCCGCGGGGGAGGCGAAGGCGCTGGGCATTCCCTGCATCGCCCTCTTCCCGGTGACGCCCCTCGAGCTCAAGGCGGCCGACGGCAAGGAAGCCACCAATCCCGAGAACATCATCTGCCGCGCCACCCGCGCGGTGAAAGCGGCGCATCCCGATCTCGGCGTGCTCTGCGACGTCGCCCTCGACCCCTTCACCACCCACGGCCATGACGGCGTGTTGCGCGACGGCTACGTCGCCAACGACGCGACGGTGGAGATTCTGGTGCGCCAGTCGCTGGTGCAGGCGGAGGCCGGCTGCGACATCATCGCGCCCTCGGACATGATGGACGGCCGCGTCGGCGCCATCCGCGACGCCCTCGACGAAGCCGGCTTCGAGCGCGTCAAGATCATGTCCTACGCCGCGAAATATGCTTCCGGCTTCTACGGTCCCTTCCGCGACGCGCTCGGCTCGAAGTCCAATCTCGGCAAGGCGGACAAGCGCAGCTACCAGATGGATCCCGCCAACACCGATGAGGCCATGCGCGAGGTGGCGCTCGATCTCGCCGAGGGCGCCGACATGGTGATGGTGAAGCCCGCGATGCCCTATCTCGACATCGTGCACCGGGTGAAGGAGCGCTTCGGCGTGCCGACCTTCGCCTACCAGGTGAGCGGCGAATACGCGATGCTGCACGCCGCCATCGACAAGGGCTGGCTCGAGGAGACGGTGATCCTGGAGAGCCTGATGGGGATGAAGCGCGCCGGCGCCGACGGCATCCTCACCTACAGCGCCGTCGATGCGGCGCGCCGCCTCAGGGAAGGCTGAGCACGCGCTCGAAGAAAGCCTGGATCGTGCCGTCGTGCCAGGTGCCGCCGCGGCGGTCGTGGAATCCCACATGGCCGCCCTTGCGCTCCACCGCCGGCAGCAGGCGGCGGTTGCGCTGCCAGGAATGCTGGCGATAGGGCTCCGCCGGCACGATCGGATCGTCCTCCGCCTGCACCAGCAGCGTCGGCACGGCGACGCCGTCGAGGAAATTCCGCGCCGAGGCCCGCGTGTAGTAATCGGCGGCGCCGGCGAAACCGTTGCGGGGCGCGGTCACGCGCTCGTCGAACTCCCAGAGGCTGCGCGCCGCCGCCGAGGCCCGACGCTCCTCCTCCGCCACACCCTCGCCCGCCGCGGCGACATCCGACTGGCAGTAGTGCAGGAAGTACCAGTGATAGAGCGCGTTGCGCGGCGCCATGATGCGGTGCGCGGTCGCCATCAGGTCGATCGGCGCCGAGACGGCGGCGGCGGCGAGGAGCGGCGTCGCGCGCTCGACTTCGCCGAGATATTTGAGCAGCAGGTTGCCACCGAGGGAGAAGCCGACGGCCACCACGCCGTTGACGGTCAGATGCGGCGGCAGCGCGGCGAAAGCGCAGCGGAGATCGTCGCTGCGGCCGGCGTGATAGCGGGCGCGGCAGAACGCCCGCGACGGACCGGCGCCGCGCAGATTGAGGCGCAGCACCGGAAATCCCGCCCGCAGCAGATGGGCGGAGGTCACCCGCATGTACTGGCTGTTCTCGCAGCCGTTGAGACCGTGGATCAGGATCGCCAGCGGCCGGCCCGGCCTGGGCTCGACGGGCCGGTGCAAGGTGCCGATCGCCCGGTCGCCGCCCCTGTCATCCAACGGCAACACAACCCGCTCGATGGAGAATCCGGAGAGATCGATCGACCGGGGGTGGATGAAATTCCGCAGGGTCTGGAGATCGCCGCCGAGCCAGGGCCGCCGCTCGACGAAACGGGTCAGGGTGAGCTCGACGGCTTCCAAAGGGTTCGGGAGATATGCGGCACGCGAATCCATACTGATATTATAACGGACGGCGTGCGGTTTTCGTCCCCCTCTCCCGATTATGCCACGCAGATCCAGGTAAGCTCATGCTTGTTATGGTGAAGATGGAGCAATCGGGCGCCAGGAATGGCGGCCAGGCGGCGGGCGGTCTCGTGATCGGTGGCGCCCTGGAACTTGACCGTGCAGACGAACCTCCGGCAGGCGCCGGCGGTTAACCATCGCTCGACGAGCGCCAGCAGCCGCGGCGGATAGCAGACGACGTCGGAGAACAGCCAATCGACCGGCCCGAGCGTGCCTGGGTCGAGGGCAAAGGCGCTGCCGCGCCGGAACTCGACGCCGGGCATCGCGGCGACACGGGGATCGAGCGGCGCCTTGTCGACGCTGACGACCCTCGCGCCGAGCCTTGCCAGCGCCCAGGTCCAGCCGCCCGGGCTGCTGCCGAGATCGAGACAGAGTTGGCCGGGAGCGGGGTGCTCGCCCAATAAGGTCAGCGCTTCCCACAGCTTCAGGTAGGCGCGGCTCGGCGGCGCGGCGCGATCCTCGACGAAACGGACGGCGCCGTTCGGGAACCGGCTCGAGCAGCGCGCCGAGGCCAGCATCGTCTCCGCATCGAGAAGCGTCCAGGAGCCAAGCGGCGCGGTGGGCGCCGGCGCCGGAAACGCCAGCGGCTTCGCCGAGACCTTCGGCAGCTTCGCCTCGATGAGGGCGGCGCGGCGATGGAGCGCGTGGGAGTAGAGCGCCCAGTTGCGCTGGATCGCCCTGAGCTGCTTCGCGGCATCGCCCACCGAGGCGATCTTGAGCCGCCGCGGCTCGAGCCAGATGTTTTCCGCCCAGGCGGCCGCCCGCGGCGGCCCCGGCGCCAGCAGCAGCCGGCCATGAGTCTCGCTCGCCTCGCCCAGCTCCGTCCTGAGCTCGTCGACGAAGCCTTCCGCCGCCAGGTAGGCGGTGGCGCCCTCGCTCACCGGGCTCAGCTCAGCAGGAAGTCGCGCACCGCGGCGATCTGATCGTCGGCGCGCAGCGCCGGCGCGTGGCCGATGCCGGGATACTCGATCAGCCGCGCCCGCGGTCCGCGCTCGGTCATCGTCTTGGCGTCGGCGGCGCGCAGCAGATCTGACTCCGCGCCGCGCAACACCAGCGTCGGACAGGTGATGGCGTCCCATTGCGGCCAGAGATCGATGTCCTCCTTCGGAAGCGCGTGAAAGGCATCGGCGATCTTCGGGTCATAAGCGAGGCAGAGGGTGCCGTCGGGCTCGCGCCGCGCCGCATGGGTCGCCATCGCCCGCCACTGCTCGTCGGTGAGCGGGCCGAAGCTGGCGGAGGTGGCGCGGATATAGGCCTCGAGCGCCTCCAGGTTCGGGAAGCTCGGGTCCTTGCCGACATATTCGGCGATCCGCGCGATGCCTTCCTTGGCCAGCAGCGGGCCGATGTCGTTCATCACCAGCTTCTTGACCGGGCTGCCCGGCGTCGCCGCCATCAGCATGCCGATGAGGCCGCCCATCGAGGTGCCGACCCAGAGCACCTCCTCCACGTCGAGCCGCGCGATCAGCGCCGCCATATCGCCGAGATAGAGCGGATAGGTGTAGTCCTCGCCGTGCAGCAGCCAGTCGCTCTTGCCGCGGCCGACCACGTCCGGGCAGACGACGCGGAAATGCGCCGACAGCGCCTGCGCGAGATCGTCGAAATCGCGGCCGTTGCGCGTCAGCCCATGCACGCAGAGCACCGTCGGCGCGCCGGCCGGGCCGGCCCGGTCGTAATAGGTCATGCGGTGGAACCCATGCGGGCCCAGGCAGGAAATTCGGCGCGTCGACATCGGCATGAACGGACTCTCCCTGACGGCAGGGCTCACCATCTCCAAAGCCGTGCCGGCGATCAAGCCTGCGCCGGGTTGGGCGCGGCCTGCGCCTTTCGACCCGCCATTGCCCTCCCTCCGACCCCGCGCTAGGAAGAATGCGCAAGCAACGTTCCAGGCAGGCCATGACCACTCCAGGACCGCTCTCCGGCATCACCGTCGTCGATCTCTCGCGCATTCTCGCCGGTCCCTACTGCACCTTCCTGATGGCGGAGCTCGGCGCCCGCGTGATCAAGGTCGAGCCGCCCGGCAAGGGCGACGACGCCCGCGAGTACGGCCCGTTCCGCAACGGCGTCTCGACCTATTTCTCCTCGATCAACCGCGGCAAGGAATCGATCGCCCTCGATCTCAAATCCGAGAGCGACCGCCGCGTGTTCGAGGCGCTGCTGGGCAAGGCGGACGTGGTGGTGGAGAACTTCCGCCCCGGCACCATGGAGAAGCTCGGCTACGGCTGGGAGACGCTGCACGCCCGCTATCCGAGGCTGATCTATGCGAGCGCCTCCGGCTTCGGCCATACCGGCCCCAACTCGCGCGACCCCGCCTATGACATGGTGGTGCAGGGACTGGGCGGCATCATGAGCATCACCGGGGAGCCCGGCCGGCCGCCGGTGCGCGTCGGCACTTCGATCGGCGATCTTGGCGCCGGTCTCTATACGACCATCGCCGTGCAGTCGGCGCTGCTGCATCGCGAGCGCACCGGCGAGACCACCAAGGTCGACGTCGCCATGTTCGACTGCCAGCTGGCGCTGCTGGAGAATGCGATCATGCGCTACACGGTGACCGGCCAGATCCCCGGCCCGCTCGGCGCGCGGCATCCCACCATCACGCCCTTCGAGGCCTTCGCGACATCGGACGGCAGCATGATCATCGCCGCCGGCAACGACGGGTTGTTTCAGAAGCTCTGCGGCGTCCTCCAGCGTCCCGATCTCGCCGAGAACCCGATCTACAAGAGCAACGATCTCCGCAACCAGAACCAGGCGGCGCTCAAGGCGGAGATCGAGAAGGAGCTGGCGCAGAAGCGCACCGCCGAATGGATCGCCATCATCAGCCAGGCGGGGCTGCCCTGCGGTCCGATCAACAACGTCGAGCAGGCGCTGAAGCATCCGCAGGTTGCGGCGCGCAACATGCTCGTCTCGGTTGAGGACCCGAAAGCCGGCTCCCTGCAGCTCGCCGGCAATCCGCTGAAGCTCTCCGCCTTCGCCGATCCGCCGACGCGCCAGCCGGCGCCGACCTTGGATCAGGACCGCGCCCGCATCCTCGGCGAGCTGGGTCTCGGCTGATGAAATCGCCGTGAGCCCGTCGGCGCGGATTTCCGCTGGTCCGCAAGGGGGCTGGCGGCGCTCCTGAGGACGTGTATAAGACTCCGACCCGCGCGGGGCCGCCGCGATCCGAGCGCGAAGCCCCAGACCCGATGATTGGGAGGTAAGCCACCATGCTCCAGAACCGTCTGCAGCCCGTTCTCGATCCCGTCAAGCTTGCCCGCGAGATGTCCGGCAAGATGCTGATCGACGGCGGCATGGTCCCGTCGGTCACCGGCCGCACCTTCGCGATCGTCAATCCGGCGACGCAGGAGAAGATCGGCGAGGCGGCGGACGGCGACGCGCGCGACGTCGACGCGGCGGTGAAGGCGGCGGCGAAGGCGCAGAAGTCCTGGGGCAAGCTCTTGGGCCGCGAGCGCGGCCGGCTGGTCGCCGAATGCGGCCGCATTCTCAGCGATCACGTCGAGGAACTGGCGAAGCTCATCACGCTGGAGACCGGCAAGGCGATCCGCACCGAGAGCCGGGTCGAGGCCGGCGTCTTCGCCGACATCCTCGCCTTCTATGGCGGGCTCGGCTCCGAGCTCAAGGGCGAGAGCGTGCCGTTCAAGCCCGATGCCCTCACCATCACGCTGCGCCAGCCGATCGGCGTCGTCGGCGCGATCATCCCCTGGAACGTGCCGCTGCTGCTGATGGCGCTCAAGATCGCGCCGGCGCTGGTCGCCGGCAATACGGTCGTGGTGAAGTCGGCAGAAGAGGCGCCGCTCGCGGTGCTGCGCGTGGCGCAGATCATGAACCAGGTGCTGCCGGCCGGCGTGTTCAACATGATCTCGGGCGATGGGCCGGGCGCCGGCGCGCCGCTGGTCTCGCATCCGAAGGTCGGCAAGGTCACCTTCACCGGCTCGGTCGAGACCGGCAAGATCGTCTACAAGGCCGCGGCCGAGAAGCTGATCCCGGTGACGCTGGAACTGGGCGGCAAGAGCCCGATGATCGTCATGGGCGATGCGGACGTCGACCGCGCCGTCGCCGGCGCCATCACCGGCATGCGCTTCACCCGCCAGG
>DATKPX010000620.1:0-10990 GCA_035523855.1 Allostellaceae bacterium | reverse complement strand
GGCTCAGGCTGGAGATATCTTCCTGCCAGAAGCCGCCGCGGTGGAGGAGGAGCAGCACGGCCGCTGCCAGGGTGAGGGCCGCGATCACGACGCGCAGCCAGCGGGCATGCCGGCTCAGCAGCAGCAGCGGCGGCGCGAAGATCCCGGGATCGACGGCGGCGAAGCCGCGCGGCAGCAGGGCCGGCAGCACCCAGCGGGTGACCGAGACCGCCGCGATCAGCCCGGCGATCGAGAACAGGCCGAGCTGGGCGAAGCCGGTGAAGCTCGAGAACAGCATGGCGCTGAAGCCGGCGATCGAGGTCAGGACGCCGAGGCGCAGCGTCGGCCAGATCCGCCTCAGCGTATCGTCCGGCGAGGTGCCGGGCGCGGTCTGGGTGAAGAGATAGATGGCATAGTCCACGGCTTCGCCGATCAGCGTCACGCCGAAGCCGAGGGTGATGCCGTGCACGAAGCCGAAGCCCAGCGCCACCGCCGCGACGCCGACGAGGGCGCCGCTCATCACCGGCAGCAGACCGAGGACGAGGAGCCGCGGCGAGCGATAGGCGAAGAGCAGCAGCCCGGCCACCATGACGGTGGCGAGCACGGAGAAGCGCGTGGCGTCGCGCTCCATCGTCGCCCGCGTCCGGACCGCGAAGACCGCCGGTCCGGTCATCAGCAGCCGCGCCGCCTCGGCGCCGGGGACATTGCGTTTCGCGGCCTCGAAGGCGGCCTCGATCAGCGTCAGCGCCCGCTGCTGCCCATCGATATCGAAGCCGGCGACACGGGTCTGCGCCACCAGAATGGCACGGCGCTCGTCATGGGAGAACCAGACGCCGTCCCGCGCGTGCGGCTGCGCGGCGCCGGTGAGCCGGTCGACAAGGCCGAGGATCTCGCCGGTGGGATCGTTGGCGAGAGTCTGCTTCACCAGCGCGCCCATCCCCGAGCCGAGCAGCTGCAGGTCATTCTCCAGCGCCTGCCGCAGCCCTTGCTCGGTGAAGCGCTCGGGCGTGACGCCGGGGCTCAGGAGGTAGCGATTACGCCAGATCGCCTGCCGCTCGGCGGTGAAGGCGATCTCCTCGCCGTTGTTGACCGAGGGAAACTCCGCTTCCTCGCGCAATTGCCCGGCCATTGACTTGCTGAGCGCGGCCAGCTTGTCCGCGGGCGCTCCCTCCACCGCCAGCAGGATCAGGCGCGAGACGGCGCCGTTCCGCACCTGGTCCACCAGCACCTGCTGTGCCGCGGAGGGCGAGCGCGGCAGGAAGGCGGACATGTCCGTGCTGAGGCTGGTGCGCGCGATCAGCGCGACGCAGACCGCCAGCGCGGCCAGCCAGATCCCGATCGCGGCGCTCCGCCGGAGGGTCATCGCGCGTCTTCGACGATGCTCATCTCTGATCGATCGCCGTCGGCTTCCTCGGTCTCGACCGTATGGATCTTGTTGCCGCTGCCGGCGATGCGGATCGATTTCAGGAACTGCTGCAGCTTGGGCGCCGTCGGCTGCAGCAGCAGGCGCCAGTCATCGGCGGTGCCGTCGAGGTGGACCGAATAGAAGCGATTGAGCGCCGGCAGGTCGCCCGCCAGGGTCGCACGGATGCCCTCCACCAGGCCGCCGATCTCCGGATGCTCCGACAGGGAGAGAGTGCGGTTCCGGCTCTCCGTCTCGCCGTCGATCGTCAGCTTGTCGCCGTCGATCGCGAAGCGCTCGCGCTTCGGCAGCACGGTGATCTTCTGCACCTGGTCCGGGGCGACATAGAGCAGCGTGCCGGAGCTCACCAGCGGCTCGGTGAGGACGTGCAGCGTCTTGCGCTCGGTGAACTGGGCGGAGGCGGATTTGACCTGATGCAGTTGCTGCATCAGCTGCGTGACGCCCCAGCTCCCGCCTGTCTGCGCGAGAGCAGGCTCTCCGCACAGAGCAAGCGCCAGGGCCAGACCCGCCAGAAACCGCCGCACGCTCATGTCACGCCCAGAAATCGTAGAAGTTGAACCAATTGAAAGGCGCCAGGCGGCAATAATGTTCCAGCCTCTCGACATAGAGACGCAGCACGCGCTCGGCCTCGGCGTCACGCCGCCCGGCCGGCAGGGCGTTGGCCTCGGCGAGCGGCTCGAAATGGACATCGTAGCGCCGCCCGCCGCGGTAAAGCCCGAGCATCAGCACCACCGGCTGCCTGAGCAGCGCCGCCATCTGAAAGGGGCCGAGCGGAAAGGCTGCGGTCGTTCCCAGGAAGGGTACGCGCAGTTGGCTCTCGCCGTTGATGCTGCGGTCCGCCAGGATGCCGACGAAATCGCCGCGCTCCAGGCGCTCGCGGACCTCGATCATGGAATCCGCCTTGCCCAGCGAGATGACGTCCATCGCCAGCTTCGGATTGATGGCGTTGAGGACGGTCTGCACCTTGCGCGCGTTCTCCTCGAACATGACCAGGCTGACGCGCAGGTCGGGCTGGCGGCGGCCGAGCGCCCGCGTCGCCTCGAAGCTGCCGATATGCGCTCCGACCAGGATGCAGCCGCCGGCCCGGCGCAGGATGTCGATCGCGATCTCCTCGCCTTCCGCGTGGATATCGAAGAGCTGCAGCTGGTCGTTCAGGAAATAGATGCGGTCGAGCACGCAGCTGGCGAAGGCGTGATAATGCCGGAAAGTGTCGCGCCAGCGCGGAGGATGGTCGAGCACCCGCGAGAGGTATTGCCGCGATGCGCGCCGCGAGGCGTCGGAGAAAATCAGGAAATAGAGGCAGATCGGATAGAGGACGAGCCGCGCGATCGGCCGGCCGAGCTGGAGCGCGATCCAGGCCATGAAGCGGATCAGCGGCAGCGCGCCGCGCTCGTGCCGGGTCGTCCATTGCTGCGGCGTGGCGCTCGACGTCACCGCGGCGCGGCCTCGAGCTGCGCCGATCCCACCAGCACCAGCTCCTCGGCTTCCCGCAGCCGGCACTCGAATTTGATCTGGCCGCCGGCTGCCGGCTCCCAGCCGATCACCACGGTATCGCCGGGCCGCACCGGCCGGAGGAACTTGGCGGAGCGGATTGCCAGGGACGGCGCCGCGCCGCCCGGGCCGACGATCGCCTGCAGCGTCTCGTCGAGGAGCACGGCGCCGGGAATGATGGGGTTGCCGGGAAAATGCCCGGCCGCCGTCGGATGATCGACGGCGAAGCGTACCTCCAGGGAATGGCGCATGCTCCTAGCCCGGGCCGCGCTGGGACAGGAGCTGGAGCAGGGCGTCGCGCGGCAGCTTGCCGAGCGCGTTGCGCGGCAGCGACGGCACGAAGATCAGCGGCCGCGGCAGGAAGGCGGCGTCGATCCGCTGGCGGAGTGCGGCGAGGATGGTCTCCGGCTGGAGATCGGGAGCCACGACCACGGCGATGAGACGGCGGACGTGATCGTCATCGCCCTCCGGCAGCACGAAGACGCCGTCCTGCACGCCGGGGATCGCGTTCAGGTGGTGGTCGAGATAGGCGAGCGAGGTCCGCTTGCCCGCGATGTTGACGAGATCCGCCATGCGTCCATGCAGCAGGAAGCGGCCGTCCCGCGCCAGCTCGATGAAATCCTGCAGCAGCGTCGGCGCCTCGACGATCGATCCGCCGGCCCAGGTGCCGTCGTTGTCCTGGCGCAGCGCCACGCCGTCCAGACCCTGCCATTCCTGGCGCTCGGCGGTGCGGCGGGTCGCGAGCTGGCCCGCCTCGGAGCAGCCGTAGATCTCCAGCAGCGGCCCGCGGAAGCGGTCCTCCGCCTCCACCGCCAGCGCTTGCGCCAGGGGCGCGGTGGCGGAGATCACCAGATCCGCCTGTGGCAGCGTGTCCGGCTCGGCCATCAGGGCGCGGATGTGGATCGGCGTGGTGACGAGGAGGCGCGGCCGCCGCGCCGCCTCCAGGCAGGCGCGCACGTCGCCGGGATAGAGCGGCCGCTCCGCCTGCAGCGCCAGCCCGTGCTGCAGCCCCAGCAGCACCGTCGATTCAAGCCCATAGCTGTGCTGATGCGGCACGGTGCCGACGATGGTGGCGCCCGGCAGCGCGGCGATGCCGAGCCGGTCGCCGGCGCTCAGCGCGCTGCGGACGAGGGTGCCCCAGGACTTGGGCGAGGGCTTCGGCCGGCCGGTCGATCCCGAGGTGAAGAGCAGCACCGCCGGCTGGTCCGCCGGCAGCGCGGGCAGTGCCGCCGCGCCGCCGCCCGGCAGCGCCTCGAGATAGAGCAGCGACGGGATCGTCGAGATCGGCGGCGGCGCATCGGCGAGGCAGTAGAGATCGGGAAAATCCGCCGCGAGGTCGCCCAGCAGGCCGGGCCGATCATTGGGCGGCATCAGGCTTACCTGCCTGCGACAGAGCGCGGCGCCGAGACCGACGGCGAAGCGGTAACGGTCGGCGCAGAGATTGAGAACGTTCCGATGCGCCGGCAGCCGCTCGGCGAGCGCCGCTACGTCGGCGAGATATTCTTCGACAGTAATCGGCCGGGTGCCGCGAAACGCGAAGATGGCATCGCGGCGCTGGTGCCGGATGAGCGGATAGGTCTCGGGGGATGCGCCGCGCGGATCGCCGGACATCAGCTCGAGCTTGGCTGCTTGGAGACGCTGCTCTTGATATGCGCGACCATGCGCAGCATGTCCGACCAGCTGTGCCAGGGCGCGTTGCGCAGCAGCACCATGCGGACGGCCTGCTCGCCGGCGAACATCAGCACGACCGACGGCAGGTTGAGCACGTTGACGAAGAACGACCAGGCGTCGATGGGCGCCCAGAGAAACAGCATCAGCGAGGTGGCGAGCTGGCCGGCGAAGAACAGACACCAGGCCCAGGTCACGCCGCGGGTATAGCGGACCATGTCCGCCGGAATGTCCTCGCCATACATCCGGCGCGACAGCGCTGTCACGAAGGGATCGCGGCCCGGCAGCAGCGTCAGGCCGAACATGATCAGAAGGGCGCTGTAGATGAAGGTATGGAAGCAGGCGGCGGCGACGATCAGCGCCGTATCCACGAAGCCGGCGATGCCGAGCGCACTGGCGATACCGGTCCAGCGGTCGGTCGCCAGCGCCAGGTGAAACAGCAGCGGGCACAGGACCAGCGCGACGAGCAGCCTCCCGCGCGCCTTCGGGGGCGGCATTCAGCTCGGCCGATGCTGCTGGATGTAGCCGTTGAGGCTGCGAAGCGAGCTGAAGATCTGCCGGTTGCTCTTGTCGTCGGCGCGGAGCTTGACGCCGTACTCCTTCGACACCGCGAGCGCCAGCTCCAGCATGTCGATGGAATCCAGGCCCAGGCCCTCGCCGTAGAGCGGCGCCTGGGGGTCGATCTCCGAAGACTGAACCTCGAGGTTCAAGGTCTTCACGATCAGATGGGCCAAAGCGGATTCCTGCGTGCTCTGTTCGATTCTGTCGGTCATGCGCTCTCTGATCTCATCGTGCTTTGCTGTTCAGCGGATCTGACGCCTCAACGATCTCGCAGGCGCATGATGCCACGCGCCCGAGCCTCCGTCCCATCCGGGGGCCTCGGAAAGAATTCCCTCCGGGACAGAATGTTACAGATTTGCCGGGCAATTTCCACCAGCGCGGGAGTCATCGTGTCCGAGGCTGCGGATGCGTTCCGAGCGCCTGGACGATGCTCGCGGCCTCAGTTGGCGTCCGGGCCGGCGGGAGGTGGCGGCGCGGGCGGCGGCGGGAGCGGCTGGGTCTTGGGCTCGCCGCTGCTGTTGCCGTTGAGCTTGTCGCCGGCAGCGTTGGCGCCGGCCTTGACCGCGTCCCAGGCCTGGATCGCGCCCTGCTTGATGCCCTCGCCGATCTGCTCGGCGCCCTCGCCGATCCGCTGCGCGCCGGCCTTGAACTGGTCGGCGGTGCTGCCGTCCGAGGACGACGTCGTGCCGGCGGCCTGCGCCCAGGCGGGGCCCCACCCGACAGCCAGCGCGACCAGCGCAATTGGAAAGATCCGAAGAAGCCGTCTCATCTCGTCACCCATGATCCCTGGCCGCGTCTCCCGCGAGCATTGCTGCCTAATATAACTCAGCCGAGGCGAAATCGACCCAGCGCCGCTGCCGTGGAGATCGTCCGTAAACTACTGTGACTAAAGGCTTCCGACAGGCCCTGCCGTGCCAAATTTGGGCCCGGGCCGGCGCTTTCAGGGGAGGTCGCCGCAAGCCAGGCATCGGCGCCCGCCTCGCGGGTGGGCGCCCGTTCTCGATCTAGCCTCCGGAACCGGCCGCCCCCGCCAGGCCGAATTCGGCGGCACTCTCGGCGAGCCAGTGCCAGAAGCTGCCGGCCGTGCTCCGGTGCACTGCGATCTCGAAGACCGGCGAGCCGTCCCGCGCATCGGGAAGCCGCCAGAGCGTTGCGCCCACATGGGAGACCAGCGTCGCCGCGACGTCGCCCGGCCGGAACACGACAGGATGAAGATCGAGCGGCACGCCCTTGGCGAGAGTTTCGCGGAGCCGCGGACCGGTCGCGCGCAGCACGGCCTGACCGTCGGTCTGATCCACCACCGCGGCGAGATCGCCGATCGCCTCCCGCAGCGACGCCGCGAAGCCGTTGCCGCCAGTCTCCGATGTCGCGAGCCAAGCACCGGGGCCGGTGCCGGCGAAGGCGATCGCGCCGGCGTCGGCCCGCGTCGGCCCCTCAGGCAGGGCGAGGGCGAAACGCTCGCCGACACGCGCCGCGAGCGCCGCGCTCTTTCCCTTGCGCGCAAGCACCGTCGCGAGGCCGAGCCCGTCTCGATCTCCCACGGTAACGCCGGCCGTTGGCGCCGGCGCCGGCAGCAGGCCCGCAAAGGCGGAGCGGGGCGCGAGCTCAGCCATGGAGACGCTCTCCCTTGGGATCGAAAAAAGTGGTGGAACAGATCTCCGCCTCGATATCGCCGCCGCGCAAGGGATCGTGCAGGCGGAGGCGCTCGCCGATGCGGTCGCGGCCGCGGACCAGGAAACCCAGGCCGATCCAGTGGCCGAGCATGGGCGAGAAGGCGACCGAGGTGACGTAGCCCTGGTCGTTCTCCAGCGTCGCCGCGGCGCCCTGCGTCAGGAAATGCGCGCCCGCCCGGAGCCGCGTGGCGCGGTCGACCGGCTTGATCCCGACCAGCGCCGGCCGCGCGGGATCGGTGAGCGCCGGCCGTCGCGCCAGCACGCGGCCGATATAGTCCTTCTTCTGCGACATCATCCGGGCGAGGCCGAGATCGGCGGCGGTGGTGGTGCCGTTGAGCTCGCCGCCGGCGACGTGGCCTTTCTCGATCCGCATGACGCTCAGCGCCTCGACGCCGTACGGCATGACGGCAAACGGCGCGCCCGCCTCCATGATGGCGCGGATGGTGGCGTCGCCAAAGCGGGCGGGCACCGCCAGCTCATAAGCAAGCTCGCCGGAGAAGGAGACGCGGAAGAGTCGCGTGGGAATGCCGCGCCAGGCGAACTCGGCGCAGGCGAGGTAGGGAAAGGCGCCATCGCCGACATCGAGGGCGCCGCCGAGCAGGCTCTGCAGCAGCGCGCGGGAGTTCGGGCCGGCAATGGCGTATTGCGCCCACTGCTCGGTGACCGACAGCATCTGCAGGTCGAGCTCGGGCCAGATCACCTGATGCGCGTGCTCCAGATGCTGCATCACCTTGGCGGCATTCACCGTCGTCGTCGTCATCAGGTAGTGATCGGGACCGAGCCGCGCGCTGGTGCCGTCGTCCATGACGAAGCCGTCCTCGCGCAGCATCAGCCCGTAGCGGGTCTTGCCGACCGGCAGGCTCGAGAAGGTGTTGCAGTAGACGCGATCGAGGAACGTGGCGGCGTCGGCGCCCTGAATGTCGATCTTCCCAAGGGTGGAGACGTCGCAGACACCGACGCTGCCGCGCACTGCCTTCACCTCGCGGGTGACGCTCTGCAGCCAGTCCGTCTCGCCCGGCGCCGTGAACCACTCCGCGCGCAGCCAGTAGCCGGCTTCGACGAAGCTCGCGCGGCGCTCCGTGGCCCAGCCATGGCCGGCGGTGAGCCGCGTCGGCTTGAAGTGCTTGCCGCGATGCGGGCCGGCGAGGGCGCCGATCGCGACCGGCGAATAGGGCGGACGCGGCCGGGTGGTGCCGAGCTCGGGAACGGGCCGGCCGGTGAGCGCCGCCATGATCGCGTGGCCGGTGACGTTCGAGGTGCGGCCCTGGTCGGTCGCCATGCCGAGGGTGGTGTAGCGCTTCAAGAGCTCGACCGAGCGATAGCCCTCGCGCGCGGCGAGCGCCACGTCGTCGCTGGTGACGTCGTTCTGGAAATCGACGAAGGCCTTGCCGCGGGATTCCGCCACATGCCAGAGCGGCGCGACCCCTGTCGCCTCGTCGTCGCCGCGCGGCAGCGCGGCGGCGGCAAGCTTGAATCCCAGCGCCTCGGCGGCCTCGGCGCCGGCGCGCGTGCCCTCGCGGAGCGCGTCCGCCAGGGAGAGTGAGCCCGCCGCCGCGCCGGCGATGCTCATGCCCGCCGGCAGGTCGCCGGGCAGGAAGGCGGCGATCGTCTCCGACCAGCGCGGCTTGCTGCCGAGATGGGTGGACAGCGCGATGCCTGGGTTCCAGCCGCCGGAGACCGCGAGACTGTCGGCGGCGATCTCCGTGCTGCCGCCGCCGCGCTCGCGGACCGTGATGCCGGTGAGCCCCTGGCTGCCGCTCGCATCGATGACGGTGGCGCCGAGCAGCAGCCGGGTGCCGGCGCGCTTGGCGGCATCGGCGAGGGCCGGCGCCACCTCGGCGCGCGCGTCGATGATCGCCGCGACGGCGATGCCGGTGGCGGCGAGATCCGTGGCGGTGCGCCAGCCGTCGTCGCTGGCGGTGAAGACGGCGACCGACCGGCCGGGCATGACCGCGAACCGGTTCACGTAGCTGCGCACCGCCGAGGCCAGCATCACGCCCGGCCGGTCGTTGCCGCCGAAGGCGATCGAGCGCTCGAGCGCGCCGGCCGCCAGCACGGTGCGGCGCGCGACGATCCGCCAGAGCCGCTGGCGCGGCTGATGCGCCGGCGGCACGGCCAAGTGATCGGTGACGCGCTCGAGCGCGCCGTAAGTGCCGCTGTCGTAGGTTCCGAACACCACGGTGCGGCGCAGGATGCGGGTCTCCGGCAGCGCGGCGAGCTCGGCCTCGGCGCGTGCCGCCCAAGCCTGGCCGCACATGCCGTCGATCTCGCGCCGGTCCGCGAGGAGTCGGCCGCCGAGGTGGAAATCCTCCTCGCAGAGGATGACGCGGGCGCCCGACCGGCCGGCGGCGAGCGCGGCGGCAAGGCCGGCGGGCCCGCTGCCGATGACAAGCACGTCGCAGAAGGCGTAGGCCTTCTCGTAGCCGTCGGGATCCGCCTCCGTGCTGGCGCGGCCGAGGCCGGCGGCGCGGCGGATCAGCGGCTCGTAGAGCTTCTCCCAGAAGGCCGCCGGCCACATGAAGGTCTTGTAGTAGAAGCCGGCGACGAAGATCGGCGAGAACAGGGAGGAGACCGCGCCGAGGTCGAAGGCGAGGGACGGCCAGCGGTTCTGGCTGCGCGCCTGGAGCCCGTCATAGAGCTCCGCCACCGTCGCCTTGGTGTTGGGCTCGCGCCGGGCGCCCGCGCGCAGCTCGACGAGGGCGTTCGGCTCCTCGGAGCCGGCGGTGAGGATGCCGCGCGGCCGATGGTACTTGAAGGAGCGGCCGACCAGCCGGACGCCGTTCGCCAGCAGAGCGGAGGCAAGCGTATCGCCGGCATGACCGCCGTAGCGATGGCCGTCGAACTCGAAGGAGAGCGTCCGGCCGCGATCGACGAGGCCGCCGCTGGCGAGGCGGTTCGGCTGCGAGAGAGCGCTCACGTCGTCGCCTTCCTCGCGAGGCGCGCGCCCAGGATCTCGTGCGTCACCGTGTTGCGGGTGACGCGCAGCCAGGAGCGGCAGCCGGAGGCGTGGTACCAGAGCTCGTCATGGGGGCCGGCGGGATTGTCGCGGAGATAGACCGCCTCGAAGAATTGCCTCTCCGCATCGGACGCGGCGGGGTCGGGACGCGCGATATCGGCATCGCCGAGATAGGCGAACTCGCCGATGTCGCGCGCGCCGCAGAAGGGGCAGGGGATGCGCATGGGGTCAGGGTCTCGATCGGGATCGGATCAATGCAGGTTGGGCTGGGGGCCCTGGCCCCGCTCGTCGATGAGATGGCCGCTGGCGAAGCGGTCGAGGCGATAGGCAGCCGCCACCTTGAAAGGCTCGTCGCGGGCGATCAGGTGGGCGAAGCACCAGCCCGAGGCCGGTGTCGCCTTGAAGCCGCCATAGCACCAGCCCGAATTGAGGTAGAGGCCGTCGATCGGCGTGCGGTCGATGATCGGCGAGCCGTCCATGGACATGTCCATGATGCCGCCCCAGGAGCGCAGCACGCGGACGCGGCCGATCCACGGCAGCAGCGCCATGCCGCCCTCGCAGACATTCTCCACCAGCGGCAGGTTGCCGCGCTGGGCGTAGGAGTTGTAGCCGTCGATGTCGCCGCCGAAGACGAGGCCGCCCTTGTCGGACTGGCTGATGTAGAAGTGGCCGGCGCCGAAGGTGACGACGTTGGGGATGCAGGGCTTGATCCCCTCGCTGACGAAGGCCTGCAGCACATGGCTCTCGATCGGCAGGCGCAGCCCCGCCATGGCGGCAACCCGCGATGAATTGCCGGCGACCGCCATGCCGATCTTCTTCGCCCGGATGGTGCCGCGCGTCGTCTCGACGCCGACGAGGCGGCCGCCCTCGCGGATGAAGCCGGTGACCTCGCAGTTCTGCACGATGTCGACGCCGCGGCTGCTGGCGGCGCGGGCATAGCCCCAGACCACCGCGTCGTGCCGCGCGGTGCCGCCGCGCCGCTGCAGCAGGCCGCCCTTGATGGGGAAGCGCGCGTTCTCGAAATCGAGCATCGGCACCAGCCGGCGGACGCCTTCGGTATCGAGCAGCTCTGCGTCGACGCCATGCATGCGCATGGCATTGCCGCGCCGCGCGGCGGCGTCGCGCTCGCCGTCGGAGTGGAAGAGGTTGAGGACGCCGCGCTGACTCACCATCGTGTTGTAGTTGAGATCCTGCTCCAGCCCCTCCCAGAGCTTCAGCGACCACTCGTAGAAGGGATTG
>DATKPX010000619.1:0-2945 GCA_035523855.1 Allostellaceae bacterium | reverse complement strand
ACACCGGGAAGGCCTTCCTCATCTTGTAGGGTGCATATTGTCGTGCGTTGCGAGCGACTCGCAGCGGCCGGCACGTCGGCGAGCCATGCTCCAACAGCGGGAGCCGGCTGGCAACCATCTCGGAAGGATTGCGCCGCGAGGGCGCGGCGGCTATTCGGCCGCGGCGGCGGGGGTGGAGGCGGGGCTCTGGAAAGCGGCCATCAGCTCCGCCTCGCGCGCCTTGACGCGCTTCAGGTTCCGGAGCTTCACGTGGCCGAAGCCACGGATCTGGAGCGGAAGCCGCGCGATCTCGATCGCGAGCGCGTGGTTCGCGGCGCCGAGCGTGCCGATCAGCCGCGCGACCGTGGCCTCATACTCGCCGATCAGGCAGCGCTCGGTCCGCCGCTCGGCCGTATAGCCGAAGGGGTCGAGCGCGGTGCCGCGCAGGCGCTTGCAGCGGGCGAGCATCCGGAAGGCGCCCAGCACCCAGGCACCATAGGCGTGCTTCTTCATCTCGCCGGTGGCGGGGTCGCGCGGCGCCCAGAGCGGTGGCGCCAGGTGGAACTGCAGCTTGAAGTCGCCGTCGAACTGCGCGTTGAGCTTTTTCAGGAAGGTGCCGTCGGTGTAGAGGCGGGCGACCTCGTACTCGTCCTTGTAGGCCATCAGCTTGAAGAGCGATTTCGCAACCGCCTCCGCGAGGCCGCGGCGGCCCTTGGCGCGGGTCTTCTCCGCCGCGTCGACGGCGGCGACGAGATCGGCGTAGCGCCTGGCATAGGCGGCGTCCTGATAGGCAGTCAGGAACGCGATGCGGCGCGCGACGATCTCCTCGAATGTCTCGGCGGGCTTCGGCGCTTCCGGCAGCGACGGCTTTGCCGTCGCCTGCACGAGGGCGAGGTCGTGCGCCGCGAGCCTGCCCCAGGCGAAGGCGCGCTTGTTCATCTCGATGCCGACCGCATTGAGCTCGATCGCGCGCTCGATCGCCTCGCGGGAGAGCGGCACCAGGCCCTTCTGCCAGGCATAGCCCAGCATGAAGAGGTTGCCGGCGATGGCGTCGCCCATGATGGCGGTCGCGAGACCGGTGCCGTCGACGAAGTCGATGCCGCGCTCGCCCGTCGCGTTGCGCAGCGCGCGCTGCATCGTCGCTTCCTCGAAGTCGATGTCGCCGTTCATGACGAAGGCGGCGGTGGGCGCGAGATAGCTGTTGACCACCGCCTGGGTGACGCCGGTCTCGATGCGCGTCAGCGCCTGCGGACTCGCCGCCACCACCATGTCGCAGCCGAGCAGCAGGTTGGCGCCGCCGGCGGCGATGCGGACGGCGTTGATGTCCTCCGGCTTGGGCGCCAGCCGGATGTGGCTCATGACGGCGCCGTTCTTCTGCGCGAGGCCGGTGAAGTCGAGGACCGAGCAGCCCTTGCCCTCGAGATGCGCCGCCATGCCGAGGAGCTGGCCCACGGTGATGACGCCGGTGCCGCCGATGCCGGTGACCAGGATGCCGTAGGGCTCGCCGAGCGGGCGTGGCGTCGGCTCCGGCAGATGCGCCAGCGGATCGATCTCGGCGCCCGCCGCCGGCCGCGCCAGCTTGCGCAGGCCGCCGCCATGCACGGTGACGAAGCTCGGGCAGAAGCCCTTGAGGCAGGAGTAGTCCTTGTTGCAGTTCGACTGGTCGATGGCGCGCTTGCGGCCGAACTCGGTCTCCACCGGCTTCACCGAGACGCAGTTCGATTGCTCCGAGCAGTCGCCGCAGCCCTCGCAGACCGCGTCGTTGATGAAGACGCGCTTCGGCGGATCCGGGAAGGTGCCGCGCTTGCGCCGACGGCGCTTCTCGGCGGCGCAGGTCTGGTCGTAGATCAGCACGGTCAAGCCCGGCGTGTCGCGGAGCTCGCGCTGGACGGCGTCGAGCTCGTCGCGGTGGCGGACCGCGACGCCCGGTGCGAAATCGGCGCCGAGCGGATATTTGTCGGGCTCGTCGGTCACCACGAATACGCGCTTGGCGCCTTCCGCCGCGACCTGGCGGCTGATCTGCGGCACGGTGAGATGGCCCTCGGCCGGCTGGCCGCCGGTCATCGCGACGGCGTCGTTGAACAGGATCTTGTAGGTGATGTTGACGCCGGAAGCCGCGGCGGCGCGGATCGCCAGCATTCCCGAATGGGTGTAGGTGCCGTCGCCCAGGTTCTGGAAGACGTGCTTGTCCTTGGTGAAGCGCGCCTGGCCGATCCAGTTGGCGCCTTCGCCGCCCATGTGGGTCCAGGTGGCGGTGCGGCGCGCCGGCATCCAGATCGCCATCGCGTGGCAGCCGATGCCGGCGCCGGCGCGGCTTCCCTCCGGCACCTTGGTCGAGGTGTTGTGCGGGCAGCCGGAGCAGAAGAACGGCATGCGCTCGGTCTTGGTGGCGGGGGCGTCGCCGATCCGCTCCAGCGCCTCGAGACGCGCGAGGCGCTGATTGAACTGCGGGCTCTCGCCGTCGAGGTGCTTCAGGCGCTGCACCAAGGCGCGCGCCACCAGGGTGGGATTGATCTCGCCTTCGCTCGGCAGCAGGACGCGGCCCTGCTCGTCGCGCTTGCCGACGACGCTCGGCCGGCGCGACGCCTCCATGTTGTAGAGGAGGCGGATGAGCTGGTCCTCGATCAGGCCGCGCTTCTCCTCCACCACCAGCACGTCGCGCAAGCCCTCGGCGAAGCGCCGCGCGCCGGTCTCCTCCAGCGGCCAGGTGAGGCCGACCTTGTAGAGTCGGAGGCCGAGCCGCGCCGCCTCGCGCTCGTCGATGCCGAGATCGCTGAGCGCCTGACGCAGATCGAGATAGGCCTTGCCGGTCGTGATGATGCCGAGGCGAGGCGCGGGGCTGTCGAGCACGATGCGGTCGAAAGCATTGGCGCGGGCGAAGGCGGCGACCGCCTCCATGCGCGGCCCGTGCAGGCGCGCCTCCTGCGCCAGCGGCGGATCGGGCCAGCGGATGTTGAGGCCATCCG
>DATKPX010000618.1:0-9951 GCA_035523855.1 Allostellaceae bacterium | reverse complement strand
GCCCTCGGTGATGAGCCCGTTCCGCAGCCGCGACACGCTGACGCCGGTCGACGAGGCGGCGCTGCGCACGCTCTACGATCCGCGGCTCCATATCGGGATGATCCAGGGGCAGACGGACCGCGTGGTCGCCGACGTCTTCAGCGAGCACGTGGTGACCGCGACGGCGACCGCCCCGTCCAGCCCCTATGCGGCGGCGCTGGAGAACCTGGAGTGGCACACCGTGACCTCGGGCGACACCGGCCTGGTCTTCGCGCCGCCCGGGCTCAGCGCCGGCGTCGGTCACTACTACTGGGCGGTGCCGAGCGACGGTTCCCTGGTGGCGGAGGTCTCGATCTGGGCGGCGCTGGGCGCCGAGCGGCCGCGCGCCACCCTGCGCTACACCCGGCTCGAGCGGCGGCGCTCCTTCGCCTTCGACCTCTCGCCGGCGCTGGCGGCGACGATCTGGCGCAACATCGCCGACAATCATCCGAAGGTCGGGCCGACGCAGACCTACCGGAACAATCTCGGTGACGTGACCTATGCGCTCGCCGAAACCACCGACGGGCCGTGCCTGCTGTTCACCGAGAATCGGCGCGATGACAGCGTGCTGCGTCTGCAAAGCCGCATCGACGGCTACTACTGCGCGCCCAAGGACGCGCGCATCGACGTGGCGGCGATCCTGAACGGCTTCTCTCTGCGGGCGCCGCGCTACGCGCCGCCCGGCTTCATCAGCGAACGCTGATCAGCGGGAGCGTGGTCGGCGCAGTGGCGCGATGCCGGGCGGCGGCGTCTCGCCCCAGCGCTCGACGCTGCCGCTCTCCAGGTCGAAGAGGTCGAGCACGCGGCCGAGCGTGTGATCCACCATCTCCTCGAGGCTGGCGGGCCTCGCATAGAAGGCGGGCACCGGCGGCGCCACGACGGCACCGAGCTCCGAGAGCGTGGTCAGCGTGCGCAGATGGCCGGTGTGGAGCGGCGTCTCGCGCACCATCAGCACCAGCCGGCGGCGCTCCTTCAGCGTGACGTCGGCGGCGCGGGTCAACAGCGTCGAGGTGGCGCCGGTGGCGATCTCGGCGGCGCTCTTGATCGAGCAGGGGGCGACGATCATGCCCATGGTCTTGAAGGAGCCGGAGGAGATCGGCGCCGCCATGTCGCCGGCGCCATGGACGTGATCGGCGAGCGCCTGCACCTGCTGCACCTTGAGCTCGGTCTCGTGGGCGAGCGTCACCTCGGCGGCGCGGGTGATCACCAGATGGGTCTCGACTGGCAGCGGGCGCAGCAGTTGCAGCAGGCGGATTCCATAGACGATGCCCGAGGCGCCGCTCAGCCCGACGATTAATCTTTGTTTATCCATGCCGTCGCCTCCGGACATCGAGTCGCGCCCGCGGGGGCTGGAACCGGGGCGGGAACGCAGCATATCTCTGTTGATCCCCGGCCTCCAGAGGAGGACCATGGGAGCGTTCTCGTCTTGATACAGGAGGCGCCCTTATGTCGCTGCAGGATCGTATCTCGACACTTCGTGCCCGGCACCAGAGCCTGGAGACGGCTCTGGAGGAAGAAATCCACCGCCCGCTGCCGAACGAGGAAATGGTCCACGATATCAAGCGCCAAAAGCTGAAGATTAAAGACGAGATCGTAGAGCTAGAACGACAGCACTAGCCCCCTAGCCATCACCGAGCGCTGCCGGCCCGCCGCGCCTCGCGGCGGGATCGGGGTTGTATACCCCCCGCGCTCCCTTGCGCGGCGGTTTGGCTTGTGTCACCAGATAGTTGAGCCCTCGGCGCGGTGCCGCTAGGATCCCCTCCCCATGGGGTCCCGGCGGAAGACGGAAGCGCATGACTCGGCGGCGGCGGGCTGGGTTACCTGGGTAGTCCTAGCGCTGCTGCTCGGCCTCTGCCTCCTCGAGGGGCTGCAGTCGGTCGCCGGCCTCGACCGGCCGCCGGACATGGACAGCCTCCGGGATGCGGGATTCATCCAAGGCTTCCTCGACGGCAACTGGCTGGGCGATCCCATCTATGCCGGCGAGTTCCGCTGGTACCCGCCGCTCTTCCCGGCGCTGGGGGCGCTCGCCGTCTGGGTCAGCGGCTTGCCGGTGATGCGGCTCTGGCTCGACATCGCCCCCTGGGTGAACCTGCTGGTGCCGCTCACCTTCTTCCTGATGTGCCGGCGCCTCCTCGGCGCGCCGTCGGCCGCGGTGGCGACGGCGGTCTTCGTGCTCTTCAACGGTGCCTTCACCTACCCCTTCATCGAGGCCGCCTACACGCCCTGGCCGCTGGTGCCGGACTTCTCGCTGTCGCTGTTCTTCCTGGGCGTCGCGCTCATCCATCGCCATGGTGCCTCGACCCATCTCGGCGATGCCGCCGGGATCGGGACCCTGCTCGGCGTCACCTTCCTCGCCCATACGGTGCCGGCGATTCTGCTGTCGGCGATCGTGACGGTGAATGCCTTCGTGCTGAACGGCATCCGGCCGCGGGTCATTCTCTGGCTCGCGGTGGTGGCGCTGGTGGAGCTGGCCTGGGGACTGATCTTCCTGCTGCCGCTCTATCTGCACTACCACCTGCACATCGCGAATCCGGTGCCGGGCGCCTGGCTCGACGACCTCATGGAGCCGCGGCAGGTGCTGCGCCTCATCGCGCTCAACGTGCCGGGCGGGCTGGCGCTGATCGCCGCCTTCCTGCTGCGCCGGCGCGCGCCGATGGGGCTCAGCAGCGCAGTGATCCTCGCGACCTGGATCGGCATCTGCGGCCTGTTCCTGGCGCGGCACGAGGCCTGCGCCGGACTTCACCTGCACAACGCCGTTTGCGACACTTTCGTCATCGCGGTCAATCACTATCACTTCTATCTCGCGGCAGCCTGGGCGGCGCTGATCGGCTACGCGGTCTGGGAAGGCGCGCGCTGGTGGATGGCGACGGCGACCGGCGGCGTCTCGACCGCGCGGGCGGCGGCGTTGGCGGTGGGCGCGGTGGCGGCGCTCGGCCTCGGCAGCTTCTTCTTCCTGTTCCGTCCCGCGGCGCTCGACGAGCGCGAGCTGGCGCGCATCCAGGGCAAGAGCATCGAGGAGCTCGACACCTATCCCTATCGCTGGATTCGCAACACCATGCGGCCCGCCTTCGAGGTGCGCATGCGCTACTGGGCGCAGATGGACCAGAAATATTTCGACAGCGAGGCCTATCGCTGGATCCTCGCCAATACCGAGCCCACCGACCTCTTCGTCACCGACGTGGTGAAGGACTGGGAGGAGCCGCAGGCTTTCGCCGTGATGGCGGCGGCGCGCCGGCTGGTCGCGACGCCGGAGCTGCACTCGAACCCCTACGTCACCTGGACCGACCGCGACGAGCGCCGCCGCCGCTACATCGATGCCGTGACGGCGCCGACACCGGCGACGGCTCGCGCGCTCTGCGATCTCGTGAGCGAGGCAGGGCAGGGCGACAGCGCCTATTTTCTGCTGCCGAACGACGTCGCGGTGGAATCGCCGGCGCTCGACCCGGCATTCCACGGCAAGTTCAGCTCGATCTATCGCGTCAAGGCGGGAAGCTGCGGCACGGGCTGAGGCTCGACGGCTAGCCCAGCGCCTTCGCCTGCGCCCGCAGCGCGAATTTCTGCACTTTGCCCGTCGAGGTCTTCGGCAGCGGGCCGAACACCACGGTCTTCGGCACCTTGTAGCGGGCGAGGCGCTCGCGGCAGAAGGCGATGATGTCCTCGGCGCTCGCATCCATGCCGGATTTGAGCGCCACGAAGGCGCAGGGTGTCTCACCCCATTTCTCGTCGGGCCGCGCCACCACCGCCGCCTCCAGCACCGCCGGATGGCGATAGAGCACGCCCTCCACCTCGATGGTCGAGATGTTCTCGCCGCCGGAGATGATGATGTCCTTGGAGCGGTCCTTGAGCTCGATGTAGCCGTCTTCGTGCCAGACGCCGAGGTCGCCGGTGTGGAACCAGCCGCCGGCGAAGGCCTCGGCGGTGGCGCTCGGATTCTTGAGATAGCCCTTCATCACGATGTTGCCGCGCATGAAGATCTCGCCCATGGTCCGGCCGTCGCGCGGCAGCGGCTTCAGCGTCAGCGCGTCCGCCACCATGAGATCTTCCTGCACGGGGTACGTGACGCCCTGGCGCGCCTTGAGATTGGCGCGCTCGGCGGCCGGCCGCGCGTCCCATTCGTCGTGCCAGGCGCAGACCACCGCGGGGCCATAGACCTCGGTGAGCCCATAGACATGGGTGATGCCGAAGCCCAGCCTCTCCATGCCCTCGATGACGGCGGCGGGCGGCGCCGAGCCCGCGGTCATCATCTCCACCTTGCGCGGAAGCGGGCGGCGCGCTTCGGCGGGGGCGTTCAGCAGCATGTTCATCACGATGGGGGCGCCGCAGAGATGTGTCACGCCGAGATCGGCGATCGCATCGAAGATCGGCTTCGCCTCGACGCGGCGCAGGCAGACATGGGTGCCGGCGAGCGCGGTCACCGTCCACGGGAAGCACCAGCCGTTGCAGTGGAACATCGGCAGGGTCCAGAGATAGACGGGATGCGTCGGCATCGACCAGGTCAGCACGTTGCCGATGGCGTTGAGATAGGCGCCGCGGTGGTGATAGACGACGCCCTTGGGATTGCCTGTCGTGCCGGAGGTGTAGTTGAGGGCGATGGCGTCCCATTCGTCGTCGGGGCGGAGGCCCGCGTCATCGGGATCGCCTTCCGCGAGGAAGCTCTCGTAGTCGAGCGAGCCGATGCGCTCGCCGCCGATCGCCAGCGCGTCGTCGATGTCGATCACCAGCGGCTTGCGCTCGAGCCGCGCCAGCGCCGACGAGATCACCGGCGAGAATTCGCGGTCGGTGATCAATACCTTCGCCTCGCCGTGGGTGAGGATGAAGGCGATGGTCTCGGCGTCGAGGCGGATGTTGAGGGCGTTGAGCACCGCGCCCGCCATCGGCACGCCGAAATGCGCCTCCATCACCTCGGGGATGTTGGGCGCCATCACCGCCACCGTGTCGCCGCGGCCGATGCCGCGGCGCGTGAGCGCGCTGGCGAGGCGTTTGCAGCGGGCGTGGGTCTCGGCCCAGCTATGGCGGCGGTTGCCGTGGATGACCGAGGTCCTGCCGGGATAGACCGATGCCGTGCGCTCGAGAAAGCTGATCGGCGTCAGCGGCACGTAGTTCGCGGCGTTGCGGTCGAGGCCGATCTCGTAGGGATTGGTCATGGCGCGCATTCTGGACTGCCGCCCGGCCGCTTCACAAGAGCGCGGCGATGCCGCAGTATTTTTTGCCGGAGGCCCTCGACGGCCCCGGAAACCCGCTCATTTGGACAAGCGGGGCAGTGGGAGAGGACGCGTCATGACCGGCCGCTACGAGGAGATCTTTCGCCGCTCGCTCGCCGATCCCGAGGGGTTCTGGGGCGAGGCGGCGGAAGCCATCGACTGGGAGCGGCGCTGGGACAAGGTGCTGGACCACAGCCGCCCGCCCTTCTCGCTGTGGTTCAAGGGTGGCCGCCTCAACACCTGCTGGAACGCCCTCGACCGCCACGTGGAGCGCGGCCGCGCCGAGCAGGTGGCGCTCATCTATGACAGCCCTGTCACCGGCGAGATCCGCAGGTTCACCTATCGCGAGCTCCGCGATGAGGTGGCGCTGCTCGCCGGCGCGCTCGCGGGCCTCGGCATCGCCAAGGGCGACCGTGTTCTCATCTATATGCCGATGGTGCCGGAGGCGGCGATGGCGATGCTCGCCTGCGCGCGCATCGGCGCCATTCATTCCGTGGTATTCGGCGGCTTCGCGGCGCCGGAGCTGGCGACGCGCATCGACGATGCCCGGCCCAAGGTGATCCTCTCGGCATCCTGCGGCATCGAGCTGCAGCGGGTCCTCGCCTATAAGCCGCTGCTCGACGCCGCGATCGATCTCGCGACGTCGAAGCCTGCGGCGTGCGTCGTCCTGCAGCGCCCGCAGGCGCGGGCCGCTCTCGTCAAGGGCCGCGACCACGACTGGCGGGAGCTCGTCGCCACGGCGAAGCCGGCCGACTGTGTTCCCGTCGAGGCGACGGATCCGCTCTACATCCTCTATACCTCGGGCACCACCGGCATCCCGAAGGGCATCGTGCGTCACAATGGCGGCCATGCGGTGGCGCTCAACTGGTCGATGGCCAACATCTACGGGATCAAGCCCGGCGAGACCTGGTGGACGGCGTCCGATGTGGGCTGGGTGGTCGGGCACTCCTACATCGTCTATGCGCCACTCCTCTACGGCTGCACCTCGATCCTCTTCGAGGGGAAGCCGGTGGGAACGCCCGACGCCGGCGTTTTCTGGCGCATCGTCAGCCAGCACGGCGCCGTCGCGCTCTTCACCGCGCCCACCGCCTTCCGCGCCATCAAGCGCGAGGATCCCGAGGGCGAGCTCATCCGCAAATACGATCTCTCCAAGTTCCGCGCCCTCTTCCTCGCCGGCGAGCGCGCCGATCCGCCGACGGTGGAATGGGCGCAGCAGCAGCTCCGGGTTCCCGTCATCGATCACTGGTGGCAGACCGAGACCGGCTGGCCGATCACCGCCAACCCCGCGGGCATCGAGCTCATGCCGGTGAAGCCGGGCTCGTCGACGAAGCCGATGCCGGGCTGGGATCTCCGCGTGCTCGATCCCGAGGGGCACGAGGTGAAGCGCGGCGAGATCGGCGCGCTCGTGCTGAAGCTGCCGCTGCCGCCCGGCGCGCTGCCGACGCTCTGGAACGCCGACGACCGCTTCAGGCAGTCCTATCTCGACGAGTATCCCGGCTACTATCAGACCGCCGATGCCGGCTACATCGACGAGGATGGCTACGTCTTCGTGATGACGCGCACCGACGACATCATCAACACCGCCGGCCATCGGCTCTCCACCGGCGGCATCGAGGAGGTGCTGGCGTCCCATCCGGACGTGGCGGAGTGCGCGGTCATCGGCGTGCACGATACGCTCAAGGGCCAGGTGCCGATCGGCTTCCTGGTGCTTAAGGCCGGGGTCAGGAAGACGCCGGCGACGGTGGCGGCGGAGGCGGTGCAGCTGGTGCGCGACCGCATCGGCCCGGTGGCGAGCTTCAAGACCGCGCTGGTGGTGCAGCGTCTCCCCAAGACGCGCTCCGGCAAGATCCTGCGCGGCACCATGCGCAAGATCGCCGACGGCGAGGACTACCGCATGCCCGCCACCATCGACGACCCCGCCATCCTCGCCGAGATCGCCGAGGACCTGAAAGGCGCGGGCTACACGGTGAAGACCGGGTAGCGGATCACTCCGTCACCCGGTGCCAGATCTGCGTCTTGCCGAAGAGCGGGATGCCGACATAGCCGCGCACGATCAGCGTCACCGGATTATCGAGGGTGAGGGTGCACTTGTAGGTGTCGCCGTCCTCGGGATTGTAGATCGTGCCCTCGCCCCAGCGCTTGCCGTCGAGGCGGACGAAGTTCTGCAGGATCTGCAGCCCCACGATCGGCCGGGCGTGCAGCGCGCCGTCGCGGTTGCGCTTGTCGGTCTTGGGCTGGCCGTCGGGGCCGAGCGGCTCACGGAGCGCGACGATGGTGCCGCAGAGCTTGTCGCCGCAGTCGGCGATCCGCACCTGCGCCTTGTCGTCCTGGGTCAGCCAGACGCCGGTGACGACGGCATCGGCGGCGAGGCCCGCCGATGGCGCGACGAGCCAGGCCGCGGCAAGCGCGCCGCAGAAGCTGAGAAGGAGACCCCGCATCGATCGCTCAATGCGTCATCGATGACGGCGGCTCAAGACACCAACGCGTGAGCCGCTATTCCGCCGCCGTGCTGTCGCTCTCGCCAGTGACCGGCGCGGCGATGTCGTCCACCACGGCGCGCTTCTTGCCCTTGCTGGCGCGCGTCACCGCGGCATCCAGCTCGGGCAGCGTGCAGAGGCCGAGCGCCACCGGGTGGCGCGGCTTGATGTTGGGCGAGTTCCAGTGCGTGCGGTCGCGCACCGCGGCGATGGTCGGCTTGGTGGTGCCCACCAGCTTGGAGATCTGCCCGTCGCTGAGCTCGGGGTGATTCTTGAGCAGCCAGGCGATTGCGTCGGGCTTGTCCTGACGCTTGGAAATCGGCGTGTAGCGCGGGCCCTTGTGCTTCACCAGCGGCACCGTCTGCGCCTGCTCGGAGAGCTTGAGGCGGGCGGAAGGGTCCGCCTCGCAGCGCCGGATCTCCTCGGCGGAAAGCTGGCCGTTCGCCACCGGGTCGAGGCCGACCATCTGCGCGGCAACCTCGCCGTCGGCGATCGCCTGCACCTCGAGCGCGTGCAAGCCGCAGAATTCCGCGATCTGCTCGAAGGTGAGCGCCGTGTTCTCGACCAGCCATACGGCCGTCGCCTTGGGCATCAACGGCAGCTCCATAATGCCTCCTAAATATCTATAGAACCACGTGTTTCTGGCTTTTCAGGAGCCAGTTACGAAGCAGGGTTCAGGGCAGGGATAGAGGCTATATAGCGTCTCGATCCCCGGGATGGAAGGGCTTCAGAGCGTCAGGACGATCTTGCCGATGTGCTGCGAGGTTTCCATCAGCCGGTGCGCCTCGGCCGCCTCCGCCAGCGGGAAGGTGCGGTAGATCACCGGCTTCACCTTCTTCGCCTCCAGCAGCGGCCACACGGTGCGATAGAGCGCGGCGGCGATGGCGCCCTTCTGCTCGATCGTGCGCGGCCGCAGCGTCGAGCCGGTGATGGTGAGGCGCTTCATCATCACCGGGCCGAAATTGACCTCGACCTTGGGGCCCTTGAGATAGGCGACGTTGACGAGGCGGCCTTCCATGGCAAGCGCGCTCAGATTCTTCTGCATATAGTCGCCGCCGACCATGTCGAGGATGACGTCGACGCCGCGGCCGCCGGTCATCTCCTTCACCACCTTCACGAAGTCCATGATCTTGTAGTCGATGCCGCGGGTGGCGCCGAGCTCCTCGCAGGCGCGGCATTTCTCGACGCTGCCGGCGGTGGCGAAGACCTGATGCGCGCCGAGCGCCTTCGCCAGCTGGATCGCGGTGGTGCCGATGCCGCTGGAGCCGCCATGCACCAGGAAGGTCTCGCCGGGCTGGAAGCGGGCGCGCTCGAAGACATTGGTCCAGACGGTGAAGAAGGTCTCCGGGATGGCTGCCGCCTCGACCATGGTGAGGCCCTTGGGGACCGGCAGCACCTGCGGCGCCGGCGCCACGCAGTAGCTGGCATAGCCGCCGCCCGCCACCAGGGCGCAGACCTCGTCGCCGATCTTGAGATGGGGCACGCCGAGGCCGACGGCGATGATGCGGCCGGCGATCTCCAGGCCGGGGATGTCGGTGACGCCCGGCGGCGGCTCGTAATGGCCCTGGCGCTGCTGCATGTCGGGGCGGTTGACGCCCGCCGCCTTCACCTCGATCAGCACTTCGCCCATGCCCGGCATCGGCATCGGCCGGCTCACGGTCTTCAGGACCTCGGGCCCGCCGGGCTGGGCGATCTCGATGGCGGTGATCGTATCGGGGAGGGTGCTCATTGCGGCGCTTCCTGTCGGCGTTTTCACGGGATCGCGGGCGGACGGATTGCGTGTCTAGCCGGATCGCGCCAGACTGGCAACAGGCGAGCGAATCCAGCGCCCGCGCTGCTCTGGAGGCCCCGATGGACGAGGAAGATCTGGCGCCGCTGCGCAAGAAGGCGCCGCCCAAGGACCTGACCCCCATGGCGGTCACCGAGCTCGACGAATACATCCTCGGGCTTGAGGCCGAGATCGAGCGCGCCCGCGCCGAGATCGCCCGCAAGCGCGCCCAGAAGACCGGCGCCGAGGCGCTGTTCAAGCGGTAGGGCGCCGTCGCTCGCAAAATTAGGCAACATTTGAGCTTTCAGCCGCCGTTAAGGGGTGGCGGATAGAGTTCGCACCGACGGCATTCTGCCGCTCGGCTTCCGCAGCACCTTTACATTCCGCATGGGAAGCCGGCCCTCCGGGACGGCCTCCCGTCTTCCACCGCGCCCTTCTCGTGTATGGTAAGGCCCTCGTCGCGCGCTTCCGCGAGGTCATGTCATGC
>DATKPX010000617.1:0-10515 GCA_035523855.1 Allostellaceae bacterium | reverse complement strand
CGAGCAGAGAGACAGAAACGCGCAACGCCGCCTCCTTGGTTTGGGTCGCAAGAGCTTGTCGCGACGGCAAAACCTATATCCCGCTCGGCGACAATTGCAATGCCGTGGCGGAGTTTGGCACGCGATTGCGCGCGCGCGTGGCAGCAGTGTCACGGTCGTGCCGCCGCGCGGCGGGGGGTTGCCGACGCGGCGCGCGATCGAGCTCTTGGCGACTCGGGTTGGACTTCACATACGGCAGTGTTCCCGATGCTTTCCCGCCTTTCGCGCGATGCGCGCCGCGGTTGGGAGGAAACCGAGACAAACGCCTAAAATGTCGAGCGACATAAGGCGCTTGGGCGTGCCGCAGCAAACTCTTGTTAACCCCTCGGACGTCACCATGGGCACATGCGGGAAGCCCAGAAAGAGACGAAGCCGTCGCGGCGCCGGATCCCCGACCGGGACCTGACGAAGGTGCTGCAGCATCACAAGCGCTACGTCGAAGGCCGCTGGCGCGGCCGTGTCGCGCAGCTGCAGTGGTGCGATCTCTCCGGCCTCGATCTCAGCGGCCACGACCTCTCGGGCGCCGATCTCACCGGCGCCGACCTGCAGAGCTGCCGGCTCGACGGCGCGAGCTTCGCCGGCGCCAACCTCTTCATGGCGGATCTCCGCCTCGCCAGCCTCAACGACGCCGACCTCTCCAAGGCGGATCTGCGCGGCGCCCGGCTTTGGGGCACCCAGCTGGAGCGCACTCGCTTCGTCGAGGCGAATCTCGCCGAGGGCGCGATCGCGCTGAGCCGCGGCGACGACAGCGGCCGCACCGACGGCTTCGAGACGCGCCCCGCCGATCTGAGCTCCGCCCGCGCGCGCGGCGCCGACTTCTCCTATGCGCAGTTCACCGGCGCCGTGATCGCCAACGCCGATCTCAGCGACTCGATCCTGACCCAGGCGGATCTCACCGCCGCCGACCTGCGCTGCACCAACCTCACCGGCGCGGTGCTCGAGGGCGCGGATCTGCGCGGCGCCAAGCTCTCCCAGGCGATCCTGCGCGGCGCCATCCTCACCGACGCCAACATGCGGAACGCCGATGTCGCCGGCGCCGACATGACCGGCGCCATCGTGACGCCGCACACCATGCAGGCGGCGCAGGGCCGCGACCACGTGCGCGGGCCCACCATCCGCAAGCTCTCCAACGAGCAGCTCCTCTCCGAGCTCTGGCAGCATACCCAGTGGGTGGTGAGCGACGGCCGCCGCGGCAAGCGCGGCGTCTTCAGCGACACCGACCTCTCCGGCCAGGACCTGCAGAACGTCAACCTCGCCATGGCGGTGATGCGCCACGCCGTGCTGCGCCGGGCGAAGCTCGCGGGCGCCACGCTCGCCGCCGCCGACCTCACCCTCGCCGATCTGCGCGAGGCCGATCTCACCGGCGCCGACCTTCGCGGCGCCACCCTCGACCACGCCCATCTCGACCGCGCGGTGCTGGTGGAGGCCAATCTCGGACCGCTGCAGCAGGTCGGCGCCAACGGCGTCGACATCCGCGCCAGCCTCGCCGGCGCCAAGCTGGTCGACGTCAAGCTCGACGGCGCCCTCCTCGCCGGCGCCAAGCTCGACCACGCGGATTTCCGCGGCACCGAGCTCTGCAACCTCGACCTCGTCGACGTCGACCTCGAGCGCGCCCGCGGGCTGGAGCCGGCGCGGTAATTTTTCCGCGAGCCCTCTCCTGTTCGATTAGAGCACGTCATGGCCGGGCTTGACCCAGCCATCCACGCGTTCCCGCGCCGTCGCCAAGGCGTGGATCGCCGGGTCAAGCCCGGCGATGACGGGGGGAGGGTGTCGGATTCGATCGGGCGGGTCTTAAAGCAGCGAGCCGCTTCCCAGCGCCGGGATTCCGCGCTATGGCCTCCCCATGCGGGTCGATGATTTCGATTTCGAGCTGCCGCGAGAGCTGATCGCGGACCATCCGGCGGAGCCGCGGGAATCCGCGCGCCTGCTGGTGGTGGGCGAGACCCTGCTCGACCGGCAGATCGCCGACCTGCCGCGGCTTTTGAAGCGCGGCGATCTCCTGGTCTTCAACGACACCCGCGTCATCCCGGCGCGGCTCCTCGGCCGGCGCGGCGCGGCGCAGATCGAGGTGACGCTCCACCGCGATCTCGGCCAGGGCGTCTGGCTCGCCTTCGCCAAGGGCGCGAAGCGCGTGCAGCCCGGCGACCACCTGGTCTTCGCCGAGGAGTTCGCCGCCGAGGTGACCGGCAAGACGCCGGCGGGCGAGGTGGCGCTCGCCTTCGCGCTGCCGCCCGCGGAGTTCCGCGCCGCCCTCGACCGCCACGGCCACATGCCGCTGCCGCCCTATATCAAGCGGCCGCCCGGCGGCAGCCAGCGCGACCGGCGCGACTACCAGACCATCTTCGCGCGGAAGGAAGGCGCCGTCGCCGCACCCACCGCCGGCCTGCATTTCACCGAGCCGTTGCTGCGCGCGCTCGAGGCGGCGGGCATCGGCCATCTGACCGTGACCCTGCATGTCGGCGCCGGCACCTTCCTGCCGGTGAAGGTGGAAGACACGCGGGATCACGTGATGCACGCGGAGACCGGCTTCATCGACGCCGAGACCGCGCGCCGCCTCAACGAGGCGCGGGCGAAGGGCGGCCGCATCGTCGCCGTCGGCAGCACCAGCCTCCGCCTGCTGGAGACCGCCGCCGATGCGGCGGGAAAGGCGCTGCCCTTCGCCGGCGAGACGGCGCTCTTCATCACGCCGGGCTACCGCTTCCGGGCGGTCGACGCCATGATCACCAACTTCCACCTGCCGCGCTCGACCCTCTTCATGCTGGTCGCCGCCTTCGCCGGGCTGGAGCGGATGAAGCGCGCCTACGCCCACGCGATCGCCGAGCAGTACCGCTTCTTCTCCTACGGCGACGCCTGCCTGCTGGAGCCGGAGCGCGCGGCGTGACCACCGAGTTCACCCTCCTGGCCCGCGACGGCGCGGCGCGGCGCGGGCGGCTGGTGACCGCGCACGGCGCCATCGAGACGCCCGTTTTCATGCCCGTCGGCACCGCCGCCACGGTGAAGGCGATGCGGCCGGAGGAAGTCGCGGCCACCGGCGCGCAGATCATCCTCGCCAACACCTATCACCTGATGCTGCGACCGGGCGCCGAGCGGATCGGCCGCCTCGGCGGCCTGCATCGCTTCATGGATTGGCCGGGCCCCATCCTGACCGACAGCGGCGGCTTCCAGGTGATGTCGCTGGCGAAGCTGCGCGAGATCGACGAGAAAGGGGTCGTCTTCCGCTCCCACCTCGACGGGGCGCGCTACGAGCTATCGCCGGAGCGCGCGATCGAGATCCAGAACCTCCTCGATGCCGATATCACCATGGTGCTGGACGAATGCACGCCCTTTCCGGCGACGCCGGAGGCGGCGCGGACATCCATGGAGCTGTCGCTCGCCTGGGCCGAGCGCTCCAAGCGCGCGTTCGAGGCCCGGCCCGGCTACGCCCTCTTCGGCATCGTGCAGGGCAGCGTCTATGGCGAGCTCCGCCGGCGCTCGGCGGCGCGGCTGCGCGAGATCGGCTTCGACGGCTATGCGGTGGGCGGGCTCGCCGTCGGCGAAGGCCAGGAGACCATGTTCCGCGTCCTCGACGAGACCGCGCCGGAGCTGCCGGCGGAGCGGCCGCGCTACCTCATGGGCGTCGGCAAGCCGAGCGATCTGCTGGGCGCGGTCGCCCGCGGCATCGACATGTTCGACTGCGTGCTGCCGACCCGCTCCGGCCGCACCGCCCAGGCCTTCACCCGCGGCGGCACCGTCAACCTGCGGAACGCCCGCCACCAGGACGATCCGCGCCCGCTCGACGGCGAGTGCCAATGCCCCGCCTGCACCCGCTTCTCCCGCGCCTATCTCCATCACCTGGCGCGGAGCGGCGAGATCCTCGGGGCCATGCTGTTGACCCAGCACAATCTGCGCTTCTACGGTGACCTCATGGCGACCATGCGCGCCGCCATCGTCCAAGGCCGCCTCGCCGCCACCGCCGCCGCCCTGCTGGAGCGCGAGACGGCTGGCGACATCCCGGCACTGTGAAGGAGACGCTCGCATGCGCATCCCGCGTCCTTCGACGCGCTCCCTCCGGTCGCTTGCTCAGGATGAGGACGATCTTTGATGGCACAAAGAAGATCGCCTCATCCTGAGCAAGCAAAGCGCGTCGAAGGACGCGCGATGCGCGCCCCGACAACCTGACCAGAGCCGCTCGATGCCCAGAACCAAACTCCCGAAACTCACCCAGCTCGGCCACACCGTGCCGGTGCCCGCCTCGCCCGAGGAGGCGGTGCTGGAGCGCGTGCCCAATCCGCATCCGGGCGTCACATATCTCGTGCGCTTCACGGCGCCGGAGTTCACCACCCTCTGCGCGGTGACTGGGCAGCCGGATTTCGCGCATTTCGTCATCGACTACGTGCCGCGGCGCTGGCTCGTCGAGAGCAAGTCGCTGAAGCTCTATCTCTGGTCCTTCCGCAACGCGCGCGGCTTCCACGAGGACTGCACGCTGCAGATCGGCAAGACGCTGGCGGCGCGCCTGGCGCCGCGCTGGCTGCGCATCGGCGGCTACTGGTATCCGCGCGGCGGCATGCCGATCGACGTCTTCTTCCAGACCGGCGCGCCGCCCGGCGGCCTCTGGCTGCCGGACCAGGGTGTGGCGCCCTATCGCGGCCGGGGATGAGATGACGGCCGCCGATATCCGGTCGGCGATCCGCGAGAAAGCGCTCGCACTGGGCTTCGACGCCGTGGGAATCGCGCCGGCGACGCTGGGCGGCGAGGCGCGGCGGAATCTGGCGGCCTATCTCGATGCCGGCTATCACGGCGACATGGGGTGGCTGGCGGCGCGCGCGGAGGAGCGCGGCGAGCCTCGCGACCTCTGGCCCGAGGCGCGGAGCGTCGTCGTCGTGGCGATGAACTACGCCCCGGCCGAGGACCCGCTGGCGTCGCTCGCCGACGGCGAGCGCGGCACCATCTCGGTCTATGCGCGCGGCCGCGACTACCACGACGTCGTCAAGAGGCGCCTGCGCATCCTCGCCCGCACCATCGCCGACACCTGGAAGACCGAGCTCAAGCTCTTCGTCGACACCGCGCCGGTGATGGAGAAACCGCTCGCCGCCCGCGCCGGCATCGGCTGGCAGGGCAAGCACACCAACCTGGTCTCGCGCCGCTTCGGCTCCTGGTTGTTCCTGGGCGAGATCTATCTCGCCCTCGACCTGGCACCCGACGCCGCGGAGGAGGATCACTGCGGCCAGTGCACGCGCTGCCTCGATGCCTGCCCGACCCGCGCGTTCCCGGCGCCCTATCGGCTCGACGCGCGGCGCTGCATCTCCTACCTCACCATCGAGCACAAGGGACACATCGACCGCGCGCTCCGGCCGCTGATGGGCAACCGGATCTACGGCTGCGACGACTGCCTCGCCGTCTGCCCCTGGAACAAGTTCGCCAGCGCCGCCGGCGCCGGCGGGCTGGAGCCGCGGGCGGATCTTGCGGCGCCGGATCTAGCGGCGCTGGCGGAGCTCGACGACGCGGCGTTCCGCCGGCACTTCGCCGGCTCGCCGATCAAGCGGATCGGCCGCGACCGCTTCGTCCGCAACGTGCTGGTGGCGCTCGGTAACAGCGGGAGCGCGCGAGCGCTGCCGGCGGTCCGATCGCGGCTCGGCGATCCCGCGCCGCTGGTGCGGGCGATGGCGGTCTGGGCGCTCGGCCGGCTGGCGGATGCCGCCGAGATCGAGGCGCTGCGCGACGCCCACCTTCCCGGCGAGGCGGATCCGGCGATCCGCGCGGAATGGCAGCAATGCAGGCCGGAGAACGGGCTTGCCGCGACCCGCCGATCCACCTAAGTGAAGGTCGCGACAGCGACGGAGACGCACGTGAACGAGCCACCAACCGATTGGCGGGACAACGGGGTCAAGGTCATCCCCGGCGACAGCCTCGACACCAACACGCCGCAGACGCCGGGCATGAACCGCGCGGCGGCGATCAACTTCGCCCGCGTCGGCGCCCAGAAGATCTGGGCCGGCACCGTCCACATCCATCCCGACGCCAAGACCGGCGCGCACCATCACGGCGCGCTCGAGAGCGTGATCTATGTGGTGAAGGGCAAGGCACGCATGCGCTGGGGCGAAGAGCTCGAATATACCGCCGAGGCCGGCCCCGGCGACTTCATCTACATCCCGCCCTATGTGCCGCATCAGGAGATCAACGCCTCCACCGACGAGACGCTGGAATGCGTGCTGGTGCGCAGCGACAACGAGGCGGTGGTGGTGAACCTCGATATCGAACCGGTGGAGAAGCCGGAGACCGTGAAGTGGATTGACCCGATCCACAAGAGCTGAGGCAGCCGCGGCTGGCAAAAAAAGAGGCCCGGGTTTTGCCCGGGCCTCGACGTTTCCAGCCGTTGTTATTGTTTACGGCTGATCGGGTACCAGCGGCGGGGCGCCGCCGCCGACCTCGTCCCAGATCTTCACGTGATGGGTGGGCTCGCGGATGCCGGTCATGCTCACCACCACGCCCAGCGCGGCGATGCCCATGGGATAGAGCAGGCCGCCGAGCGCCACCCCGGTCATCGCCGCGATCGAGGCGCCGGCCAGCGGCACCAAGCCACCGAACACGCCGTTGCCGATGTGATAGGGCAGCGACATGGAGGTGTAGCGGATGCGCGCCGGGAAGAGCTCCACCAGGAAGGCCGCAATCGGTCCATAGACCATGGTGACGAGGATCACCAGGTAGAAGACCAGGATGGTCAGCATGACCGGATTGTCTTTGAACGCGCCGAACCAGGTGAACACCGGCCAGTAGGTCACCACGGCGAGGGCGAAGCCCAGCGTCATGATGTTGCGCCGGCCGATGCGATCGGAGAGCGCGCCGAACACGATGAAGAACGGCGCGGCCGCGGTGAGCGCGATCATCAGGATGACATAAACGGTGATGTAGTCGATCTTCAGCACCGTCGTCATGTAGAAGAGCGCGTAGAACTGGCCGGTGTACCAGACCACGCCCTCCGGCGCCGTGGCGCCGAACAGCGCGAGCAGGATCAGCCCCCAGTTCTTGCCGCTGCCGAAGCTCTCGAGCGCCGGGTTGGCGGAGGACTTGCCCTGCGCCTTGAGCCGCGCGTAGAGCGGCGATTCCTCCAGCTTGAGGCGGATGTAGATCGACAGCAGCACCAGGATCGCCGAGATCAGGAACGGCACCCGCCAGCCCCAGTCGCCGAAGGCCTGGTCGCCGAGGCCGAGGCGGCAGACCAGGATGACCAGCAGCGCGAGCACGATGCCCATGGTCGCCGTGGTCTGGATCCAGCTGGTATAGAAGCCGCGCCGGTTGTCCGGCGAATGCTCGGCGATATAGGTCGCAGCACCACCATACTCGCCGCCGAGCGCCAGGCCCTGCAGCACGCGCATGAGGACCAGCAGGATCGGCGCCAGGACGCCGATGGCGTCATAGCCCGGCAGCAATCCCACCACGAAGGTCGAGCCGCCCATCAGCAGCAGGGTCAGCATGAAGGTGAACTTGCGGCCGATGAGATCGCCCAAGTGGCCGAAGACGATGGCGCCGAACGGCCGCACCAGGAATCCGGTCCAGAACACCAGCAGGCTGAGGATCAGCGCGACGGTGGGATCGAGGGTCCCGGCGAAGAAATGCTTGCTGAAGAAGACGGCGAGCACGCCGTAGAGATAGAAGTCGTACCACTCGATGAGCGTACCGACCGAGGAGGCCCCGATGATGAAGGGCAGGTTGACGCCCTCGGCATAGCCACCCCTGGCTTGCGCAGCTGTCGTCATGTGCGTTTCCCCATGCGTTGTTGTTGGTGAGCTGGCCGCCGGCGCATCGCTCTGCCGAGCCGGCCGGCGCCGCTTCACTTATTGGTTTTAGAATCCTACCGTGCGCGCTTTCCGCGCGCAATCGGCGTCGCTCGGGCCGGGCCAGACCGAAAAGGGTCAGGCGCCGCATGCGGTTAACCACGCCGACTCGGACTTTCGAGGGGATGCCTCACGCCTTCCAGTGGGGCGGCCAGGTCTTCCGGACCACGGGTAGCGCCTCCATCCGGTCGAGCCAGGCGGCCAGGCGCGGGCCGATCAGATCCGCCGGCAGCAGCGCGGGATTCCGCCCACTCATCCGGCGGATCAACGCGAGCTGTGGGAAGAGCGTGAAGTCCACGGCGGAGAGCGCGCCGGCCAGATAGTCGCCGGCGCCGGCCGCCTCCCAGAGCGCCAGCTCCGCCTTGAGCGCGGCGCCGGCGGTAGCGATCCGCTCAGCCGAGCGCTGCTCCCTAGGCGTGAACAGCACCGCCTCCGCCAGCTCTTCCATCGCGGCGGCGACATAAGCGTCCGCCTCGCGGATCATGCGCCGCTGCACCGCGCGCTGCCGCAGCTCGGCGGCGAAGAGGCGCGGCTCCGGCTGCTTCTCCTCGAGATACTCCAGGATCGCCGCCGATTCCCAGAGCACGAAGCCGTCATCGACGAGGACCGGCACCTTGTGGCGGGGCGTCAGGCCTGCGAAGTCCGGCTTCTTGAAGTCGCCGGCGTCGTAAGAGAGCGTCTTCAGATCGTAGGCCGCCTGCTTGTGCTCGAGGGCGAGCCAGGCCCGCCACGCATAAGGCGAGCCGGACATGTAGTAGAGCGTGAGCGCCATGGCGATCTCTCCTCGGCTGGTGGGATCGGCGGACGGTGCGGAAGCGGCCTCGGCGTGTCAAGCGGCGGCGCCTCAGGCGGATTCCTCGGCGCGGCCGTAGACGGTCTGCGCGGCGGCGAAGCCGGCGAGGGTGAACTCGCCGACCGGCACCAGCCCCGGCCCTGCGCGCTCGGCGAAAGCCGCGGAGGCGATAATCGTGCGGCCGAGCCGGCCGGCGAGCTTCTCCAGCCGCGCCGCCAGATTGACCGCCGGGCCGATGCAGGTGAAGTCGAGCCGGTTGCCGCCGCCGATATTGCCGTAAAGCACCTCGCCCAGATGCAGCGCGAGGCCGAAGCGCAGATCGCCGACGCCCTCGATGCCGTGCGAGGTCCCGAGCGCCGCCACCGCCTCGCGCGCCGCCAGGGCCGCCCTGAGCGCGCGGGCGCAGACTTCGCCCGGCTCGCCGCCATCGATCGGAAAGATCGCCAGCAGCCCGTCGCCCATGAACTTCAGCACCTCGCCGCCTTGCTGCACGATCGCCGGCACCTGGCTGTCGAAGTAGCGGTTGAGGAGCCCGATCAGCAGCGTCGGCGGCAGGTGGTCGGCGAGCCTGGTGAAGCGCCGCATGTCCGAGAGCCAGATCGCCGCGTCGATCGCCTCGGTGTCGCCGCGGCGGATGCGGCCGGCGAGGATGCGCTCGCCGGCGTGGCGGCCGACATAGGTATCGAGAAGATTGCCGGTGAGGCGCCGGATGCCGCGGATCTCGGTGACGCGCGCCAGCGGCAGCAGGATCGCCTCGATGCCGGCGATCTCGCCGTCGGTGAAGCCGCCGGGCTGGCGGGTGGTGTTGGTGACGACCTGCACGGCGCCGTCGGTGAAGATCAGCGGCGAGGCCAGATAGTCGGTGACGCCCTCGGCGCGCAGCTCCGCCAGGAAGGGGAAATCGTCGGGGCAGGCGGGATCCGAGATGCGCCGGCGGATCGGCTGGGCGGTGTCATAGACCCGCTTCACCGGACTGCGCAGGAACTCCTCGGAGTCGAGCCCGGCATAGGAGAGCTGCGAGATCTCGACCGGCGCGCCCTGCCGCCACAGGAGCCGGCGGCCGACGCTGTCGGGGTGCAGCGTCTGCACGAAAACCGCGACCCGCCAGAGCGGAATGCCGCAGCCGGTCAGCCGCTCGCAGATTTCCGCCAGCAGCTGATCGGGCTCGCGCGCCGAGCGGCCGCCGTCCATGAGCCAGTTCGCCACCGGCCGGGTATCAGGCGCAACCATGCGGCGCAGTCTAGCCGCCCGCTGCCCGCCGCGACAGCGAGGCCCAGAGCCGGGGAACGCATCGGGCGCGCCCGCGTTGTTTCGTGAGCGCATCAGTTGCGAGGCTTCACTATGCTCAGATGGGCCCTGATCTTTCTGGTCATTTCGCTGATCGCGGCGCTGTTCGGGTTCACCGGCATCTCCGTGGCGGCGGCCGATATTGCCCGCGTGCTGTTCTTCATTTTCATCGTGATCTTCATCGTCCTGCTGCTGGGCGGGCTGATGGCGGGGCGCGGCCTCTTCGGCTCCTGACCGCCTGCTCCGGCTCGACCGGAGCAGGCTTGGCGCCGCGGCGTGCTTCGGGGATGATGCCGCATGGCCAGAGAAGCCGCCCCCCGGGCGCCATCGGCGCTGCCGCTCTTTTACCACCGGCCGGTGGCACTGCTGGCGCCGCAGCACGGGACCGTGTCGCTCCGCCCGCCGGGGGACTATCGTTTCGCCCGCGACACCAACGCCATTCCCCTCGCCACCACCGAGTTCTTCCACGCCCAGCGCGACTATCCCATCGTCTTCACCGAGGAGCCCTTGCCGATGCCGGTGGCGGTGGTGGGCATCCGCGACGCCGCCAACCTTTTCGTCACGGCGGAGGGCGGGTGGCGGCCC
>DATKPX010000616.1:0-16190 GCA_035523855.1 Allostellaceae bacterium | reverse complement strand
TGCTTCGTCGTCTTCGACGTGCCGCTCGCCGCGGCGTTTCCGGACGGGATCGTGGCGCGCGCCATGGCGTCGCCGTTCTTCGTCATCGATGAGCCGCTGTCGCATCTCGCGCGCTACGTCTTCTCGTCCGGGCGGCTCGGCGAGGGGGTCGCCCATCATGCCACCGCGCTGCTCGCCCATGCGATCGGCCGGCAGATGACGCCGCGGCGCCGCCGCCTCGGCCCGATCGCGCGGACGCTGGCGGCGATCGACGAGCGCTATGCGGAGGCGCTCAGGATGAGCGAGCTGGCGCGGCTCGCCGGCCTGAGCCTCAGCCGCTTCCACGAGCGCTTCCGCTGCGAGACCGGCGTCACGCCGGCGGACCGCCTTGCCGCCACCCGCCTCGATCGCGCCACCGATCTGCTGCGCGAGACGCGGATGCCGATCGCGGAGATCGCGCTGGCGGTCGGCTTCTCCGATCAGACCGCGCTCACCCGCAGCTTCCGCCGTCGCCGCGGCAGCACGCCGGCGGCCATCCGCCGGAGGGGTGCCGCGGACTGAGCGCTCAGTCCCCAGCGCCGGCGCCGATCCTCAGTTGCCGGTCAGCCCCTGCAGGCGGTCGCGATGCTGGCCGGCCTGGATCTCCGCCGGCTCCACCAGGCCGTTGTGGTTGGTGTCGAGGCGCGCGAAGCGCCGGCGCAGGCGTTTGTCCTGCTGCTCGGGCGACAGGCTCGCGAACCGGTCGAGCTGCGACTTGATCCGCTGCAGGCGCTGGCGCTGATTGTCGGTGATGCCGGGCGCGGCGAGGCGCTGGTCGATCGCCGCGCGCGCCTGGGTCATGCGCTGCATCTGCCAGGCCTTGAACTGGTCGTAGGTGAGCGGGCCGCTCGGGACCGGCGCGCCGGCGACCGGCGGCGGCGCCGTCTGCGCCGCGGCGGGAAAGAGGGCGCTGCCGGCAAGCAGCGCGGCGAGGGTCAGGACATGGCAGGCGCGCGCAAGCAGGGCCAAGGACAAGCTCCCGGTCGTGAATCCTGTCCGTTATAGGCGCTGGGCCACCGCCGTCTCCCCGATCATCGCGGGGGAGCGGGCGAGCGCCCGGCGCACCTCCGCCGGGCTCGCCACCACCGCGCCGGTATTCTCGATCGCGCGCACCGCCGCCTCGACCCAGGCGAGGTTCGGTTTCGTGCTGTCATGGGGCGCATCCTCGAGGCCGACGCGCACATGGCCGCCCGCCGCCACCGCGTGGGGAATGAGCGGCAGGATATCGACGCCGAGCCCGCCCACCATCCAGGGCGCGCCCTTCGCCTCCTGGCTCAGCAGCGTCGAGAGCGCGGCGAGCGCGTAGGGCTCCGGCGGAAAGCCGAAGGTGAACTGATCCGAGAACATCAGGCGATAGATCGGCTGCGGCGCCTCGCGGTAGCGCCGGTGCATCGCCGCGCCGAGGCGGATGAAGCCGGGCTCGTAGCAGGCATAGGCCGGGTGGAAGCGGTGGCGCGCGGCGAGCCGCAGGCCGTGGTGCAGCTCGGGCTCGGAATTGACGTAGACGAAGCCCTGGCGATCCTCGGCGATCGCGTCGGCGAGGGTCAGGTTGGTCGAGCCGGGATCGACCACCGCCCATTCGATGAGGCCGCTGCGCGCCAGCGCCTCCACCGCGGCGAAGCGCTCGCGCGGGGTGCGCGGGCGGGCACCGTCGGGACCGTCGGAGAGCGGAATGGTGGGATAGACGATCGCGTCGACCTCCTCGCGGATGCCGCCGATGATGGCGGTATAGAGGTCGGGATCGTCCCGCTGCCGGCCGGTCGCCTCGTCATAGGCATGCACATGGATGATGGCGGCGCCGGCGCGCGCGCAGGCGATGCCATCGGCCACAATCTCGGCAACGCTGACGGGGATCTTGGGCTGCAAACGGCGGGACCACGGCCCGTTGAGCGCTGCCTCGAGCCAAATGAGCTTCTCTGCCATGACCGCCTCTACCGCACCGGCGGCAAGGCTAGGCCACGCTCTACCGGCTTGTCGAGGCTGGCGCCGCCGTGATTCTGCAAGAGTTTGTTAATCTCCTGCAATCCAAGGCAATTCACTTGTTCACGCGACAGTAAGCAGTGCCTCGCTAGGCTCTGCGCCCGCGCGATTTTGCCGGTGGACAGCGACGCTTCATCGGCGAATCCGGGGAACAGGGGTCGAGCGACGGCATGCGGCGTATCCTCACCATCGATGGCGGCGGCATCAAGGGCGTGTTCCCCGCCGCGTTTCTCGCCACGCTCGAGCGCGAGCTGGGCGGTCCGGTCGCCGACTATTTCGACCTCATCGCCGGCACCTCCACCGGCGGCATCATCGCGATCGGCCTCGGCCTGGGGCTCAGCGCCGAGCATCTCCTCGATCTCTACAAGGCGCATGGCGCCGAGATCTTTCCGAAGAAGCGCCTGCTCACCTGGAAGCGGCTGGTGCGCGCCAAATACACCTACGCGCCGCTGCGCCGCGCGCTGGCGGAGACCTTCGGCGAGCGCCGCCTGGGCGAGAGCCGCAGGCGCCTGCTGATCCCCTCGCTCAACCTCGCCGCCGAGCGCATCCATATCTACAAGACCTCGCATCACCCGAAGCTCGTTCACGACTACAAGCTGCCGGTGGTCGAGGTGGCGCTCGCGACGGTTGCGGCCCCCACCTATTTCCCGATCCACATGTCGCCGGACGGGCTTCCTTATATCGATGGCAGCCTGTGGGCGCGCAATCCGCTGGCGCTGGCGGTGACCGAGGCGATCGGCGTGCTCGATTGGGCGCGCGACGATATTTCGGTGCTGAGCCTGGGCTGCACATCGGAGCATCTGAACGTCTCCTGGCAGAAGCGCATCTCGCTGGGCGCCTCCTATTGGGGCGCCCGCATCGGTGACGTCTTCATGAAAGCGCAATCCTCCTCGGCCATTGCCACCGCCCATTCCCTGATCGGGTCGGAGAACGTGGTGCGCATCAGCCCCGATATCGGCGATCGCCATTTCAGCCTCGACGGCATCGAGAACATGCCGGAGCTGGAGGCGCTCGGCCGCGCCGAGGCCGCCCAGCATTTCGCGCCGCTGGCGCGCAAGTTCTTCGCCGATCCGGCCGAGCCCTTCCACGCCAGCCACGCGCTCGCCGATTGGGATGCGGCGGTCGCCGCCGCGTCCCTGCCGCCGCGGCCCGCCCTCTTCGCCGAGCTGGCGGCGGCGACCTGATGGTCGGCGTCCGGCACGGATCCGCGGTGCGCGGCCTGGCCTGAGGAGCGACGAGTGCGGGCGTTCTCATCGCGCATCGAACCCGCCGGGCGCGACCGCGCAGGCCACCTGCTCGTCGCCGGTTTCGCGTGCTTCGCGCTGGCCATCCTCGTCTTCGCGGCGGGGCAGGTGATGCTGCGCCTGCCACAGCGGTTCGGGATCGACTATGGCGAGGGTTTCGTCTGGGGCCAGGTCGGCGATCTGCTCGCCGGCCGGATCTACCGGCCGCTCAGCGAATATCCCTACGCCCTCATGCATTATACGCCGCTCTACCACGCCGTCGTGGCGGCGCTGTGGCGTCTTGGCTTCGATCCGCTGATCGCCGGCCGCGCCGTCTCGCTGGTGTCGGGCCTGGTGCTGGCAGGCGCGTGCGGGCTGATGGCGGCGCTGGCCTTGCCGGAGGATCGGCCGCGCGGTCGAAAGCTGATCGCCGGCGTCACCGCCGCCATGCTCGTCGCGGCCATGCCCGAGGTCGTCGAATGGTCGACGGTCATGCGCGTCGACATGCTGGCGACGAGCCTCGGCATGCTGGGGCTGCTCGCGCTCAGGCTGCGGGATCGCGGGCCGGCCTGGACGGTGGCGGCGGGGCTCTGCTTTCTGCTGGCGCTGCTCACCAAGCAGAACACTCTCGTGCCGGCCGCCGCCGGCATCGGCGCGCTGCTGATCACCGAGCCCCGGGCCGCGCTGCGCCTGGGCGGCGCGCTCGCCGGCATCGGCCTCGCGTTGATCGGCGCGGCGGAACTGGCGACCCACGGCGAATTCCTGCGCCATGTCGTGCTCTACGATGCGGCGCGGTTCAATTGGGATCAGATGATCACGCTCTGGATCCCGCACATGCTGGACGTCGCGGTGCCGTTGCCGATCGCGGTGGGCTTCGCGCTGGTCAGGCTGCGTCAGCTCGGCCGTGCGCGGACGTGGCGCCGCGATCCGACCGCCTGGTCCGTGCTCGCCCTCTCGTTTCACCTCGGGCTCGGCCTGCTCCTCACCCTGGGCATCGCCAAGATGGGCGCCGGGCCGAACTACCTGCTGCCGCTGTTCGTGCCGGTCGCGGTGCTCGCCGGCATGGCTCTCGCGGAGCTGCCGCGCGGCATGCTGGCGATGCTCGTGCTGCTGGCGACCGGCGCGCTGTGGTCGCTGGCGAGCTATCCCTTTCCCAGCCGCCAGTGGTTCGCGGAGCGCGACCGGCAATGCGCCGAGCTCGTGGACATGGTGCGCGCGGCGCCGGGGCCGGTGCTCTCGGAGAACATGACGCTGCTGATGCGCGCGGGCAGGCCGGTGCCCTGGGAATTCGGCAGCATCACCGAGCTCACTCTCCTGGGCCTGTTCGACGAGGCACCCTTGGTGAAGCGTTTCGAGGACGGCTTCTTCGACACCCTCATCGTCTACAGCTGGGGGCCCGAGCGGTTCAGCGAGGCGGTTCGCGCGGCGGCGTGGCGGCGCTACGAGCGCGTCGCCGTGATCGGCCGCTTCGAGGTGTGGCGGCGACGGAAGGCGGATTAGCGCCTGCTTCGGCCCGGAACGATCGGGCCGGCCGGATAAATGCTATTGACTTGACACCGTGTCGGCGCCGGAAAACTCTGGGGCGCGTCGAGGCGCGGGCTCGCGCCGCCAGGTCGGGCGGGGCGCGCTCGCTGGGGATATCGACGCGGAGGGGGCCGCGAACGGCGGCAGTGCGTTCAGGGAGAACAGCGATGAAGCGATGGGTGTTGACGGTCGCCGCGGCGGCGATCCTGGTGGGGCTTGCGGGGCCGGCCTCGGCGGCGACGTTCAAATGGGCGAATGACGCGGATTCCAATTCCATGGATCCCTACGCCCGGCAGGAGACCTTCCTGCTGTCCTTCGACAGCAACATGTACGAGCCGCTGGTGCGGCGCGACAAGACGCTGAAGCTCGAAGCCGCGCTGGCGCTCTCCTGGACGCAGACCGATCCGACCACCTGGCGCTTCAAGCTGCGCCAGGGCGTCAAGTTCCATGACGGCACGCCCTTCACCGCCGACGACGTGGTGTTCTCCTTCAACCGGGTGCGCGATCCCGGCTCCAACATGAAGACCACCGTCGCCACGGTCAAAGAGGTGAAGAAGATCGACGACTTCACCGTCGACTTCCTCACCAGCGCGCCGGATCCGATCCTGCCGGAGGAGATCACCACCTGGAACATCATGAGCAAGGCGTGGTGCGAGAAGAACAACACCGCGCATCCCGCCGACATCACCAAGAACGAGGAGAGCTTCGCCACCAATCACGAGAACGGCACCGGCCCCTTCATGCTCAGGGAGCGCGAGCCCGACGTTAAGACGGTGCTGGTGCCCTTCCCGGGCTGGTGGGACAAGCCGCAGCACAACCTCACCGAGGTGATCTTCCAGCGCATCGCCAACGCCTCGACGCGCGTCGCGGCGCTGCTCTCGGGCGAGGTGGACATGATCTATTCCGTGCCGCCGCAGGACACCGACCGCATCGCCAACACCAAGGGCTTCAAGATCATCCAGGGGCCGGAGCTGCGCACCATCTTTCTGGGCTTCGACACCTCGCGGCCGGAGCTGCTGGAGAGCAACATCAAGGGCAAGAACCCCTTCAAGGACAAGCGCGTCCGCCAGGCCTTCTACCAGGCGATCGATGAGCAGGCGATCATGACCAAGGTGATGCGCGGCCAGGGCAAGGTCACCGCGCTGATGGTGGGGCCGGGCATCAACGGCTTCACCGAGGAGCTCAACAAGCGCTTTCCCTATGACGTCGCCGCCTCGAAGAAGCTGCTCGCCGAGGCGGGCTATCCGAACGGCTTCGAGACCGGCCTCGACTGCCCGAACGACCGCTACGTCAACGACGAGGCGATCTGCCAGGCGATCACCGCGATGCTGGCGCGCGCCGGGATCACCGTGAAGCCGCTGATCCAGACCCGTGCCAAATACTTCGCCAAGATCCTGGCGCCGAGCTACAGCACCAGCTTCTTCCTGCTGGGCTGGACGCCGGCCACCTACGACACCCACAACATGCTGATCAATCTCGTCCACACAAGGGACGCCACGACCCATGCGGGCGAGCTCAACAACGGCGGCTACTCCAACCCGGCGATCGACAAGCTGATCGACCAGATCCAGGTCGAGACCGACCAGAAGAAGCGCACCGACGAGATGCACGAGGCACTGAAGATGGTGAAGGACGACTTCGCCTACATCCCCCTGCACCAGCAGGCGATCGTCTGGGCGGCGAAATCGAACGTCAGCCTGGTGCAGCCCGCCGACAACTACTTCCCGCTGCGCTATGTGAACGTGAAGTAGGCGCCGCTCGAAAAGAAAAACCCTCGCCGCCCGCTTGCGGGGGGAGAGGGTGCGAGCGTCAGCGAGCGGGTGAGGTGGGTCGCGGAGCGAGACTGTGACCGCGACACCTCACCCTCCCGTCGCTTGCGCGACGGGCCCCTCCCTCTCCCCACTTCGTGCGGAGAGGGGCTTTCATTCTCAGCCGCCTTCGGCGACCACCTGCTCGTAAGCCGGCAGCGTCAGGAACTCGACGAAGCCGGGGCTGTCGATCATGGCGCGGAAGAGCTTGGCGGCGTCGCCGTAGCGGCCCTTGGCGTAGGCGTCCTCGCCGGATGTCTGCTTCAGCTTCTCCAGCTCCTCGTCGACGATCGCGTCGCAGAGCGCCTGGTCGACGGCGCGGCCGTCCTCCAGCGTGGCGCGGTGGCGGATCTGCTGCCAGACCTGGGCGCGGCTGATCTCGGCGGTGGCGGCGTCCTCCATGAGGTTGTAGAGCGGCACGCAGCCGCTGCCCCTGAGCCATGCCTCGATATAGCCGATGCCGACATTGACGTTCTGCCGCAGCCCCGCCTCGGTGATGCTGCCGGTGGGAACCGTCAGCAGATCGGCGGCCGTCACGTGCACGTCCTGGCGCTGCCGCGCGATCTGGTTCGCCTCCGGCATCTCCTTGTCGAAGATCTCCTTGGCGATGCCGACCAGCCCCGGATGCGCGACCCAGGTGCCGTCATGACCGTCCGTCGCCTCGCGGAGCTTGTCGGCGCGCACCTTCTCCATCGCAACGGCGTTGGCGTCGGGGTCGTTGCGGATCGGGATCTGCGCCGCCATGCCGCCCATGGCGTGCACGTTGCGGCGATGGCAGGTCTTGATGACGAGCAGGCTGTAGGAGCGCAGGAAGTGGCTGGTCATGGTGACCTGGCCGCGGTCCGGCATCACCGTCTGCGGGTCCTCGGCGAATTTCTTGATGAAGCTGTAGATGTAATCCCAGCGGCCGCAGTTGAGGCCGGAGGAATGCTCGCGCAGCTCGTGCAGGATCTCGTCCATCTCGAAGGCGGCCATGATGGTCTCGATCAGCACGGTGGCCTTGATCGATCCCCTGGGCACGCCGAGCTTCGCCTGGGCATGGACGAAGACGTTGTTCCAGAGCCGCGCCTCCAGATGGCTCTCCAGCTTCGGCAGGTAGAAGTAGGGGCCGCTGCCCTTGGCGAGCAGCGCCTTGGCGTTGTGGAAGAAGTAGAGGCCGAAATCGAAGAAGGCGCCGGCCATCGGCTCGCCGTCGACCTTCACGTGCAGCTCCGGCAGGTGCCAGCCGCGCGGCCGCACCAGCAGGGTGGCAATCCGGTCGTTGAGCTTGTAGTGCCGGCCGGTGCCCGGATCGTCGAAGGTGATCGAGCCCTTGATGGCGTCGGAGAGATTGATCAGCCCTTCGATCAGATTGTCCCAGGTCGGCGTGTTGGCGTCCTCGAAATCCGCCATGAAGACGTTGGCGCCGGAGTTGAGCGCATTGATCACCATCTTGCGGTCGGTGGGGCCGGTGATCTCGACGCGGCGGTCGAGGAGGTCGCCGGGGAGCGGCGCCACCGTCCAGTCGGCATCGCGCACGCCTTGGGTCTCGGCCAGGAAATCCGGCTTCCAGCCCTCGTTGAGCTTGGCCTGCACCTCGGCGCGGCGCGCCAGCAGGCGCTTCCTCTCGGCGCCGAACTTGCGCTCGAGCTCAACGATGAAGGCGACCGCCTCGGGGGTCAGCACCTTCTCGTAGCCCGGCCGCATGCGGCCGGTGATCTCGACGCCGGGAGGGGTGGTACCAGTCATGTCATGTCTCTCTGTTCGCTATTTATCGGATCAGTGTTTTCTCATCTACCCATTTGCGTCCTTGCCGGGCTTGACCCGGCAATCCATGGACCCCCGGGTCAAGCCCGGGGGTGACGACAAAGGGGCTGGCTTTGCAATCGAGCAAGATTCTCAGCGCCTCACTTGAACCACTTGTCCGCGATCTGCTGATACTCGCCGGTCTTCAGCGCCAGGTTCAGCCACTGGTCGACGAATTCCTTGAACGCGATGTCGCGCTGCAGCCAGTAACCTTTTTCGGCGTAGTTGAAGGCGTGGTCGGGATGGATCGAGCACAGCTCCTTGTGCAGCTTCGCCTGCAGCATGGTCTCGCTGGCGTCGGTAATCATCACATCCGCCTTGCCGGCGACGATCTGGTCGAAGATGGTGACGTTGTCCTGGTAGATCTCGATGTGGGCCGATTTCAGGTTCTCGCGGGCGAAGCGCTCGTTGGTGCCGCCGGGATTGGCGATGACGCGCGTCGACGGCTTGTCGATCTCGGCGAGGGTCTGGAATTTATCCTTGTCGGCGCAGCGCGCTATGGGAGTCTTGCCGTCGACCATGTAGGGAATGCTGAAGAAGCCCTTCTTCTGCCGCTCCAGGCTCACCGAGACGCCGCCCGCCGCCACGTCGAACTTGTCGCCGGTGAAATCCGCCATCATGGCGGGCCAGGCGGTCTTGACGAACTCCGCCTTGACGCCCAGCGCCTTGGCGAGGCTCCCCATCATGTCGATGTCGAGCCCCTCGAACTGCTTGGTCTCGGGATTCTGGTAGCTGAAGGGCTTGTAGTCCCCGGTGGTGCCGATCTTCAGCACGCCGGCGGCGATGACGGCATCGAGCCGGGTCGGCGCGCTCTCGGCGCGGGCGCTGCCGGTGAGCGCGGCGAGCGCGATGATGGCGGCGGCAAGGATGCGCAAGCGAAGTGCCATGATGGTGTCCCCCTGATTGTGCGGTCTTGATGCCGGCGGCGGCGCGCCGCGGCGGCCGCTAGAATTCGGAATCCTCGATCACCCACGGCTCGTTGCGGGCGGCGGCCAGCCACTCCTGCAGCGCGGGCGAGGCCCAGATCGCGTCGCAATAGGCGGAGACCTCCGCATCGACCTCGATCTTGTAGGTGCGGAAGCGGCTGACGACCGGCGCGTACATGGCGTCGGCGATGGTGAAGGGACCGAAGAGGAACGGTCCCTCGGCGCCGAAGCGGGTGCGGCACTCGTGCCAGATCGCGGTGATGCGATCGATGTCCGGCTGCACCTCCGGCGTGATCGGCCGGTTCGGGAAGCTGGAGCGGATGTTCATCGGGAAATGGTTGCGGAGCGCCGGGAAGCCCGAATGCATCTCCGCGCTCACCGAGCGGGCGAGCGCCCGCGCCACCGTGTCCTCCGGCCAGAGCTTCGCCTGGGGAAAATGCTCGGCCAGGTATTCGCCGATCGCCAGCGTGTCCCAGACCAGGACCTCGCCGTGCTTGAGGGCCGGCACGCGGCCGGAGGGCGAGTAGCGCAGAACCTCGGTGCGGGTGTTCGGCTCGGAGAGGCGGATCAGCACTTCCTCGAAGGCGACGCCGGTTGCCTTCAGCATCAGCCAGCCGCGCAGCGACCAGGACGAATAGTTCTTATTGCCGATATAGAGTGTGAAATCCGCCATGTAACCCCTCGAGCCCTTTTGCGCTCCACTCTGGCGGGATTGGCGCCGGCTCGCAACCGGCGTGTCGCACCCTTGCATGGCGCAGGGAAACCCGCATTCTACGCGCTTCCCTGTCCTCCGGAGGTATGCCGTCGTGCCTTTCGCCCTGGTTCAAACTGCCGCCGCAGCGGTCCCGATCACGCCGGTCACGCCGGAGACGCTGTCCGATACGCTGGGCCGGCTTTCCGCGGCGGAGCGGCAATGGGTTCAGGGCGTGGGCTTCAAGGCGGAGGCGGGCAGCACCGCCCTGCTGCCCACGGCGTCGGGCAAGCTCGGCCGCGTGCTGGTGGGCTGGAATCCCGCGGAGGCGATCTGGGCGCTGGGCGGCCTGCCCGAGGCGCTGCCGGAGGGGAGCTACGCCCTCGACGCGAAGCCCGGCAAGGAGGCCGCGACGCGGATGGCGCTCGGCTGGGCACTCGGCGCCTATGGCTTCGAGCGCTACAAGAAGCGGGGCCGCGCGCCGGCGGAGCTCGCCTGGCCGGCGGAGGCCGATCGCGGCGAGGCGGAGCGGCTGGCACGCGGCATCACGCTGGCGCGCGATCTCATCAACACGCCGGCGGAGAATATGGGCCCGGCGGAGCTGGCGCTCGCCGCCGAGCAGGTGGCGGGCGAGAACGGTGCCGAGGTGACCGTCATCGCCGGCGAGGCGCTCCTCGAGCAGAACTATCCGATGATCCACGCGGTGGGCCGCGGCAGCGCGCGGGCGCCGCGCCTGGTCGACATCCGCTGGGGCGATCCCAAGGCGCCGAAGCTCACCTTGGTGGGCAAGGGCGTCTGCTTCGACAGCGGCGGCCTCGATCTCAAGACCTCCGCCGGCATGCGCATGATGAAGAAGGACATGGGCGGCGCCGCGACCTTGCTCGGCCTCGCGAGCGCCGTCATGGATGCCGGGCTGCCGGTGCGGCTCCGCGTGCTGATCCCCGCGGTGGAGAATTTCGTCTCCGCGACGTCGTTCCGGCCGATGGACATCATCAACACGCGGAAGGGTCTGACGGTGGAGATCGGCAACACCGATGCCGAAGGGCGCCTCATCCTCTGCGACGCGCTCGCCGAGGCGGACAGCGAGAAGCCGGCGATGATCATTGACGCCGCGACCTTGACCGGTGCCGCGCGCGTGGCGCTCGGTCCGGAGCTGCCGGCGCTCTTCGCCAACGACGACGCCCTCGCCGAGGCGATCCTCGCCGCCGGCCGCGCCGAGGCGGACCCGTTCTGGCGCCTGCCGCTCTGGAAGCCCTACCGCAAGCTTCTCGACAGCAAGCTCGCCGACATCAACAACGCCTCGGAGTCGGGCTTCGCCGGCGCCATCACCGCGGCGCTCTATCTCCAGGAATTCGTCGCCCCGACGACGCCCTGGGCGCATATCGACACCTACGCCTGGAACGCCGGCACGCGTCCCGGCCGGCCCGAAGGCGCGGAGGCGCTGGGGCTGCGCGCCCTCTATGGGATGGTGCGGAAGAAGTTCGGCGGCTAGGTCGGAGACCGGAAGGGGAGGGTCGAGCGGGGTGACGCCCTCCGCGCCCTCATCGTGGTAAACGCCGCCGTTAACCCTTCATCAACCACATTTTCCGAGGATCGGTACGCGGGCGGAACGATTCTCGGAGGCGGTCATGGCACTGGCGGTGAAGCCGCAGGAGGCGCTCGATCTCTGGCGACGGGCGCTGGTGACGACGGTCAGGAGCGGCGGCGCCGATCTCTCGGCGCGCCAGCTCGCCGTGGTGCTGACGGTCTATATGACGCCGCCGCCGCACACGGTGCGCGGCCTCGCCAGCCTGCTCAAGATCTCCAAGCCGGCGATCACCCGCGCGCTCGACCGCCTGACCGCGCTCGATTTCGCCCGCCGGCGCCGCGACGAGCAGGACCGGCGCAACGTGCTGGTCCAGCGCACGGTGAAGGGCGCGGTCTTCCTCTCGGATTTCTCCAGCGTGGTTGCCGCCGCCGCGCGCGAGGTCTGATCAGTAGCGGAGCGTCGGGTCGACGACATTGAGGAGCGGGCGCCCCTCGGCGAGGCGCTTCAGGTTGTCGGCGACGCCGACCGCCGCGGTGGGCGCATGGGTCGCCGCCGCCACATGCGGCGTCACGATGATGCGCGGATGCGTCCAGAAGGGATGCGCCGCCGGCAGCGGCTCCTCGCGGAAGACGTCGAGCACCGCGGCCGAGAGCTGACCGCTCTCCAGCGCCGGGATCAGATCCTCCTCGACCAGATGGCCGCCGCGCGCCACGTTGACGATGGCGGCGCCCTTCGGCATCTCCGCGAAGAAGCCGGCGTTCAGCACGCCCTCGGTCTCCGGCGTCAGCGGCAGCAGGCAGACCAGGATCTCGCTGTGGCGCGCCAGCGCCGCGAGCCCGTCCTGGCCGTGGAAAGTGGCAATGCCCGGCAGCCGCCGCTCGCGCCGGCTCCAGCCGGCGACCTGGAAGCCCATCACCGCCAGCTTGCGTGCCGCATCGCCGCCGAGCTCGCCCAGGCCCAGGATGCCGACGCGGCGCTCCGCCGCGTTCGGCTGATGATGCTCCCGCCAGGCCCGCTCGCGCTGCTGCGCCGCATAGGTCAGGTCCCGGCGATGAAGGCGCAGCACCTGGGTCAGCACGTACTCGCTCATCGCCTCGGTCATGTAGGGATCGATCAGGCGCACGATCGGCACGCCGCGCGGCAGGCTCGGATCGTCGTAGAGGAAATCGACGCCGGCCCCCAGCGTCGCGATCATGCGGAGGTTGGGCAGCGAGGCGAGCAGGCCCGGCGGCGGCTTCCACACCAGCGCCGCATCGATCTCGCGGACATTGCCGATTTCCGGGAAGACGCGGACCTCGAGATCGGGAAGATGCTTGTGCAGCTCCTCCGTCCAGCGGGCGGCGGAAGCGAACGACGAGCGGAACAGCAGGATCATGCGACTCTCGATGTGAGCGCGCACTCTAAGGCATGTGTCGCGCCGATTGAATCGGAACATTCTCCGCCTCGACCGGCCCGGCGGGGACGGACGGCCGGCGTGAAACGGCACTTTGGTTCAGCTGGTGCGGCGGCGATGCACTTTAACGGGTGCGACACTTGGTGTTGCGAATGATTCGCATCAGATATTGCAAATGCAAGTCAGTCTTATTAACGTCGGTTCCCTGGTTGGCATCGGCGCCGCTCCCGCGACGGGATGCGGCGCCCGGGGGAGCAGGGGTGGGGATGGCGCTCAGCACGTTCTTCGTTGCGCGATCGGCCGGCAGGCGGCTCGGCGCGTTGCTGCCGGTGGCGGGGCTGGCGGCGCTGCTCTCGGCGGGCAGCGCCGCGGCGCAGACGGCGGCGGCGGGAGCGGGATCGGATCCCGGCTTCTTCACCGGTCTCTTCTCGCCATCGCGCGCCAATCTGCTGGGGGACATGGACGGGCTCCGCACCGCGCTCGGCAATCATGGCATGTCCCTCGACATCGTCGAGACCAGCGAGATCCTCGGCAACGTCTCCGGCGGCTTCCATCGCGGCTTCGACTACGACGGCCTCACCACCATGACGTTCGGGCTCGATACCGAGAAGGCCTTCGGCTGGGAGGGCGGCAAGTTCAACGCGAGCGCGCTGCAGATCCACGGGCGCAATCTCAGCGCCGACAATCTGGGCTCGCTGCAGACCGCGAGCGGCATCGAGGCGAGCCGCGCGACCCGCCTCTGGGAGCTCTGGTACGAGCAGGAGGCGCTGGAGGGCGCCGCCAGCCTCAAGCTCGGCCAGCAGAGCATCGACCAGGAATTCATGGCGAGCCAGTACTCGGCGCTCTTCATCAACACGATGATGGGCTGGCCGATGGTGCCCTCGGCGGATCTCTTCGCCGGCGGGCCCGCCTATCCGCTCTCCTCGCTCGGCGCCCGCGTCAAGGCGCAGCCCGCGCCGGCGCTCACGGTGCTGGGCGGCGTCTTCAACGACAACCCGCCCGGCGGCCCCTTCGACGATGACTCGCAGCTGCGGGGCGCCGAGAAGTCCGGCACCAAGTTCAATCTCGACACCGGCGCGCTCTTCATCGGCGAGATCCAGTACGCGATCAATCAGCCGGCCATGGGCGAGATGGCGATGCCGGACCAGTCGCCGGGGTTGCCGGGCACCTACAAGCTCGGATTCTGGTACGACACCGCGCGCTTCCCCGATCAGCGCTTCGACAACACCGGCCTTTCGCTGGCGGATCCCGCCAGCAGCGGCGTCGCGCGCACCCACAGCGGCAATTTCAGCGTCTACGGCGTCGTCGACCAGATGGTCTGGCGGCCCGATCCGCAATCGCAGCAGGCGGTCGGCGTCTTCGCGCGGCTGATGGGCGCGCCCGGCGATCGCAACCTCATCGACTTCAGCGTCAATGCCGGCGTCACGCTCAGCGCGCCCTTCAAGGGTCGCGAGAACGACACCATCGGCCTCGGCTACGGGCTCGCCAAGGTGAGCGGCCGCGCCGGCGATCTCGATCGCGACAGCGGCCTGCCGGCGCGCTCGAAGGAGCAGTTCATCGAGCTCACCTACCAGTACCAGGCCGCCGCCTGGTGGGTGATCCAGCCCGACTTCCAGTACGTGCTCAATCCCGGCGCCGGCATCCTCGATCCCAATGACGGGACGCGGCGGGTCGGCGACGAGGCCGTCATCGGCCTCCGCACCGTCCTCACCTTCTGAGCCTATCCCTTTCTGAACACGGGCGGTTTCGGCCGCGACTTGACCGGAGACGAGGCAAAATGGTAGGAATGCAACTCATTCGCAATATGATCTCCTCTCGCCCCGCGTCCGCCGCGGGGAAACGCTCTGGGAACATCGGCATGGCGCGTCTCGATCTCTCGACCGGAGGCCTCGCCAGGGGCGCGGCGCTTGCCGGCGCGCTGCTCGCCGCCGGCGCGCTCATCGAGGAAGCACACGCCGAGCCGCAGGGCTTCCTCGAGACGGTGAAGAAGCACACCACGCTCACCTCCTCGGTGCCGGACAACGGCGATCAGAATCCCTACGCGATCGTGGTGGCGCCGGTCTCCGCCGGCAAGATCCAGCAGGACGACGTCCTCATCGACAACTTCAACGACAAGAACAATCTGCAGGGGCTCGGCACCACCATCGTCCTCTATCGCCCGTCGACGAAGAAGATGTCGCTCTTCGCCGTCGTTCCACGCCATCTGCCGAGCTGTCCCGGCGGCGTCGGCCTCACCACGGCGATGACCATGCTGAAGACCGGCTGGGTGATCGTCGGCAGCCTGCCCAGCAATGACGGCACCACCGCCACCAAGGGCGACGGCTGCCTGATCGTGCTCAATCCGCAGGGCGAGGTGGTGAACACCATCGCCGGCCCCGCCATCAACGGCCCCTGGGGCAACATGGCGGTCATCGACAACGGCGCCACCGCGACGCTCTTCGTCAGCAACACCGGCTTCGAGGTGGGCGCGCCCGAGGATGAGTCGCCGATCATCAACAAGGCGACGGTGCTCCGCATCGAGCTCTCGATCCCGGAGGGCAAGCCGCCCGTCGTGACGAAGCAGACGGTGATCGCCAGCGGCTTCGGCCAGCAGGCGGACAAGGGCGTCTTCATCATCGGCCCGACCGGCCTGGCGCTCGGCAAGGACGGCACCCTCTATGTCTCCGACGCAATCGGCAACCGCATCGTCGCCATCGCCGATCCGGCGACCCGCAGCGACAGCGCCGGCACCGGCCGCGAGGTGACCAAGGACGGTCTCCTGAAGCGGCCGCTCGCCATGGTGATGGCGCCCAACGGCCACCTCGTCGTCACCAACGGCCTCAACGGCCAGGCGGTGGAGATCGATCCCCTGACCGGCAAGCAGATCTACGCCCAGTGGATCGACAACAACCGGGCGCAGACGCCGCCGGGCAGCGGCGATCTCTTCGGCCTCGCCATGACGCCGGAGGGCAAGGGCTTCTATTACGTGCAGGACGACATGAACACCGTCGTCCTCGCCCATTGAGGCGCCGATGAGCAGGCGGTCTCCCGGCGGCAAAGGCGAGAGCCCCGCGCCGACGCGGCGCGGGTTTCTCGTCGGCGCCGGCGGAGCGATCGCCGGCGCCGGCCTCGCCGGCGGCGCCGAGGCGGCCACCGCCACCACGCCGGTGGCGACGCGGCTCGAGCCGTTCCGCGGCCGGCACCAGGCCGGGATCGTGACGCCGCAGCAGGCCCACAGCTATTTCCTCGCCTTCGATCTCTCCACCGCCAAGCGCGACGAGGTCGCGGGCCTGCTGCGGAGCTGGACCGAGGCGGCGGCGCGCATGGCAACCGGC
>DATKPX010000615.1:0-8669 GCA_035523855.1 Allostellaceae bacterium | reverse complement strand
GTCGATGTCGCCCTTCTGGTCGAAGGTGGTGTCGATCAGCAGGCCCGGATAGTCCTTGGTCGAGAGATGCGCGCCGCGCAGCGCGGCGGCGAAGGCCTTGCGGTCGAACTTGCCGATCTTCTCGGTGATCGCCTTCACCAGATAGACCGCGAAATAGCCCTTGATGCCGTTGTGATCGGTGTCGAAGCCGTACGCCTTCTTGAACTTGGCCGCGAACGCCTTGATCAGCGGGTTGGGCGCGTCGGCGCTCAAGCCCACATGGCCCTTGGTGCCGTTGGCGGCCTCGCCGGCGAGCTGGATCACCTTGTTGCTGATCAGCACGGTCTCGCCATAGATCGGCTTCGGATAGCCCTGCTTCCTGAGCTCGATCAGGAGGCGCGCCGATTCCTCCTCGTTCAGATAGGCGAAGAGCGCGTCGGCGCCGGACTTCGCCACCGCCACCGCGACATTGGAGAAGTCGAGCTGGCCCTGCTCGGTGGAGATGTCCGCCAGCACCTTGACGTTGCGCTTGGCGAGCTCCGGCAGCATGGCGTCATGGCCGCCCTTGCCGAAGTCGTTGTTGACGTAGACCACGGCGAGGGTCTTCACCCCCGCCTCGCCGGCGAGATATGTGGCGAGCTTCGGCATCGCCGCCGCCTGGCTCAGCGAGGTGCGGAAAGTGTAGTGATAGCCCTGCTGGGTGAGCGGCGCCGCCTCGCCGCCCATGATCTGCGGGATCTCCGCCTGATCGACGGCGGCCATGGTCACCATCACGTCGCCGGAGAAGATCGGTCCCAGGATCACATAGGGATCCTCGTCGATCGCCTTCGCGACCACCGCCTTGGCGGTGCCGGGATTGCTCTGGTTGTCGATGTGGGTGAGGGCGATCTTGCGGCCGAGGATGCCGCCGGCGGCGTTGATCTCCTGGGTCGCGAGATCGGCGCCCTTCTGGAAATTGGTGCCGGATGGCGCGCCGGGCCCGGAGAGCTCGACGGTGTCGATGATCTTCACTTCCTGCTGCGCCCACGCGGAAGCGGCCGCCAGCGAGGCCAGGGGAACCGCCACGGCCGCCGCAAGCAGTAGAGACAGTCTGCGCTTCATTCTCTCCTCCCTAATGTATTCCGGCGGTCGTCTCCGCCGGATGCCCCTTTTTCGGGCCGGTTCCGGCCCACCGTGGCCGGAACCTAGCATCGTTTCCCCGCTTTCGCGACAGCGCCGCGCGTTCAGAGCACCTGCGCCCAGGCCTCCAGGCCTGGCCTGACGCGCGCCTGCGCCTGCGCCGCCATGCGCACCGGCGCGTTCACCGCGCCGTAGTCGCGATAGCCGCGCCGCTCCACGATCTCGAAGCAGAAGCGATCCTCGAAAGGCTCGGTGTAGAGCTGGAAATATTCGCCTTCCGGCGAGCGGTCGTAGAGGATGCCGAAGCGCCTGAGCCGCTCGACGGTTGCCTCGGCGAGCCCGTGCCGGGCGGCGAGATCGTCATAGTAGTTGTCGGGGATCGCGAGGGCCTGCATGCCGGCGGCCGTGAGGCGCTCGGCGGTGGCGAAAATGTCGGACGTGCTGAGCGCGATGTGGTTGACGCCGGCGCCGCTATAGGCGGAGAGCGAGCGCGCGGTGGCGGTGTTGCGGCTCTCGGAGATGTTGAGCGGCAGGCGGATGCTGCCGCAGCGGCTCTTCACCGCGCGGCTCCGCACCATGCCGTAGGGATCCGGCAGCGCCAGCATGTCGTCGGCCTCGAAGCCGAACACCGCCTTGTAGAAGAGGAGCCAGGTGTCGAGCTCGCCGCCGGGCAGCGCCAGCGCCACGTGATCGATGCGCTCGAGCCCGGCCGCGCCGCTCTCCGCGGCGGCGGCGGGATCGAGCACGAAATCCACCTCGTAGATCGAGGCGGCACCCTCGTGCTGCTCGACGAGATAGACCAGGCTGCCGTCGGGCGCGCGCACCGCCGGGATCACCAGCTCGTTGGGGCCGACGCGGCCCTCGAAGGGCTGCGCATGGTAGAGGCGGGCGCGGGTGAGGGCCTGCTGCTTGCGGTCGACGCCGAAGGCCATGGCGCAGACGGAGGGGCCGTGCATGAGGAAGAAGGCGTGGGCGAAGGAATCCGGCTCGGCGTTGAGGATGAGATTGACGCTGCCTTGCCGGTAGAGCGTGACGTCCTTGGACTTGTGGCGGCCGAGCCTCATAAAGCCCAGCCGCCCAAGCCATCGCTCCAGCCTCGCGCCCGACTCCGCGTCGACGGCGAATTCCAGGAATTCGAGGCCGCGATAGGCGGGCGCCGGCGGCGGCGAGAAGAGATCGGCGCTGCGCCGGCCGGACGCCGGTGGATCCGCCTCCGCCAGCCGCTCGCCGGTCTTCTCTTCGAGGTATTGCAGCGAGCGCATGCCGTCCACCGCCGTGCGCCGCGTCGAGGCGGAGCGGAAATCGTCGTTGAAGATCTCCAGCGACAGCGGCCCGCCATAGCCGCCGGCGACGATCGGCGCCAGGAAGGCGGCGACGTCGAGCTGCCCCTGGCCCGGGAAGCAGCGGAAATGCCGGCTCCAGGACAGGACATCCATCTTGAGGCGCGGCGCGTCCGCGACCTGGACGAAGAACAGGCGCTCGGCCGGGATGCGGGCGAGATCGGCGAGATCGTCGTCGATCGCCAGCGTGTGGAAGCTGTCGACGATGAGGCCGAGGCTCGGATGGCTCGCCCGCTCGACGATCCGCCAGGCGTGGTGGTAGTCGCGCACTTGGCGGCCCCAGGCGAGCGCCTCGTAGCCTAGCTTGATGCCGCGCCGCGCCGCCCGCTCGGCGAGGAGTGCCAGATCCTCGGCGGCGAGCGCATCGTCGCCGATGGTGTCGGGCGCCACGCTGGAGCAGATCAGCATCATGCTGGCGCCCAGCTCCTGCATGACGTCGAACTTCTTCTCGGCGCGGTCGAGGTTGCGCTGCAGGCGCTCGCGCGGCGCCGCCTCGAAATCCCGGAAGGGCTGGTAGAGCGCGATCCCGAGGCCGAGATCGGCGGCGATCCGGCGCACCTCGTCCGGCGAGCCCGGGAAATACAGAAGATCGTTCTCGAAGATCTCGACGGCGTCAAAGCGCGCGGCTGCCGCCGCCTCCAGCTTCTCCAGCAGGGTGCCGCTCAGACAGACCGTGGCGATGGAACGCAGCATGGCGATCACCCGCTGCTTTTGGGATTGTCGACGACTATACGATGCCAGCAGCAGAAATCAATGAAATCCATTTTATCCTATAAAACGACACATATTGGAATGAGCGTGATGGAGCACGGATTGCGCGACTCCTATTGCGCGACGGGGAGGCTTCCGACACTGTTGCCGGCGGGCGGCGCTTTCCGGAGCGGGCATGCGCGACAACGGCAAATTTCCGGCTGAGCCGGTCTCCACCGTCACGGAGACGATCTACCGGCGCATCCGCCAGGAGATCCTCGACGGCGCCTTCAAGCCGGCCGCCAAGCTCAAGCTCGACACGCTGAAGGGCCGCTACCATGTCAGCGTCAACACGCTGCGCGAGACGCTGTCGCGGCTGGTGGCGGATGGGCTGGTGCAAAACGAGGGGCAGCGCGGCTTCACCGTGGTGCCGGCGTCGCTGGCGGATCTGCGCGACATCACGGAAATGCGCCGGATGCTGGAATGCGAGGCGGCGCGCCGCTCGCTGCAGCGAGCGAGCCTCGACTGGGAATCCACCCTGGTCGCCGCCTATCACAAGCTCTCCAAGGTTGAGGCGGTGGTGGACGCCGAGGGCGAGAAGTACGGCGGGCTGCTGGAGCAATACAATCGCGAGTTCCACGCGGCTCTCATCGCCAATTGCGGCTCGCCCTGGCTCATCCAGCTGCACGGCATGATGTACGACCAGAGCCTGCGCTATCGCATGCTGGCCTTCCAGGTGAAGGATTTCCCGCGCGAGCAGTCGCGGCGCGAGCATCGCGAGATCCTCGACGCCGCGCTTGCCCGCGACGCCGAGCGCCTGGTCGCCGTGCTCTCCGCCCACGTCACCAAGGGCGCCGACCTTTACGTGGAGGTGGAGGCGAAGGGGCGCGGCGCCGGCGCCGCGCGGCGCAAACGCCGATAGGTCCTGGGTTTCCGTTGACCGCCCGACAAAAGATGCTTTATCCAATGCGCAGGACATAACAACGCGCCGAATAGCGCGACGGGATAGGGAGGCAGGGCCGCAGGCCGTTTCCGTGGCGGGTTTTGTGCAATTGCTGATCTCGGGCCTGGCGACCGGCGCGATCTACGCGCTGGCGGCGATCGGCTTTACCCTGCTGTGGCAGACCTCGCAGACCATCAACTTCGCCCAGGGCGAGTTCGTGATGGTGCCGGCCTTCTTCGTGCTTGCGGCGATGCGCTTTCTCGAGCTGGGCTTCTGGCCGGCGATGCTGTTCGGCCTGGTGGTCACGCTGGTGCTGCTGGGCGCGGTGTTCAAGCTGGCATTGGTCGATCCCATGCTGAAGCACGGCGTGCTGCCGCTGGTGATCGCCACCATCGCGCTGGCGATCTTCATCAAGGAATGGGTGAAGAACCACTATACCGGCGAGGCACAGCGCTTTCCGAGCATGGTGCCCTCCGGCACCGTCAGCATCGGTGGCGCTACCCTTTCCAACCACGACATACTCGTGCTTGTCGTGGCGGTGGCGGCGGTGGTGGCGCTGCAGCTTTTCCTGACTCGCACGGTGACCGGCCGCTGCATGCAGGCGACGGCGCAGAACCGCGCGGTCGCGATCGTGCTCGGCATCTCGGTCCAGCGCATGATCCTGCTGACCTTCCTGCTGAACGCGGCGCTGGTGTTCCTGGCCTCGGTGCTGATCAGCCCGATCTATCTCGCCAAGTTCGACAATGGTGAGACCTTGGGCCTCGTCGCCTTCACCGCCGCCATCGTCGGCGGGTTCAACCAGGTGCGCGGCGCCATCGCCGGCGGCTTCATCATCGGCCTCGCCGACAACCTGACCGCCGCCTATGTCTCGACCCAGTACCGAACGGCGGTGCCGCTGCTGCTGCTGGTGGCGATCATCCTGTTCCGGCCGCAGGGCTTGCTGGGCCGAGCCGAGGAGCGGACGGTATGACGACGCCGCTCTGGGGGCGGATCGCGGCGGCGGCCGCGCTGCTGTTCCTGATCGTGACGCCGCAGGGGTTGAAGCCCTACGGCCTCCTGCTGCTGAGCCAGTGGGCGGTGTTCTCGATCGCGGCGGTGGGACTCAACCTGACGCTCGGATATGCCGGCCAGGTGTCGCTGGCGCAGGCGGCCTTCCTCGGCGTCGGCGCCTATACCGCGGCGCTGATGACCACCCATGGCTGGCCGCTCTGGTCGGCGCTGCTGGCGGCGGGCGCGCTCGGGTTCGCCATCGGCTGGGTGCTGGGCTATCCGGCGCTCCGGGTGCAGCACCATTATCTCGCCTTCGTGACGCTTGCCTTCACCACGCTCGCCTTCCTGGTGTTCCGCAACGAGACCTGGCTCACCGGCGGCGTCTACGGCATCAACCGCATCCCGCGCCCCACGCTCCTTGGCTGGCCCACCGCGCGCGATCCGCTGCTCTTCTATTATTTCTGCCTCGCCATGCTGCTGCTCGTGCTGGCGGGGATGTGGCGGCTCACCCGCTCGCCCTGGGGCCGCGCCTTCATCGCGCTCCGCGAGAATCCGATCCGCGCCTCGAGCCTCGGCGTCGACACCCGCGCCTACACGCTGCTCGCCTTCGCGATCGGCGCCGGGCTGGGCGCGCTCGCCGGCGCGCTCTATGCGGCGCTGGTGCAGTACATCGACCCCAGCTCTTTCACCCTCGCGGAATCCCTCAAGTTCCTGCTGATGGTGGTGGTCGGCGGCTCCGGCTATTTCCTCGGGCCGCTGGTGGGGTCGGCGATCTCGGTGCTGCTGCCGGAATGGCTGCGCTTCACCGAGGGCTGGTATCTGATCCTCTACGCCGTGCTGGTGATGGTGCTGATGGCCTGGTGCCCCTCGGGGCTGCTGGGCCTGCTCGACCGCCTGGTGCGCCGCGCCCAGCGCCTCTCCCACGCCGCGCCGGCGGCGCCGCTCCTCGGCAAGGAACCAGGCGCATGAGCGCGGTGCTGGAGGTCGAGGGGCTCGGCAAGAGCTTCGGCGGCATCCGCGCCGTCGACGGCGTGTCGCTCCGCGTCGAGGAGGGCGAGATCGTCGGCGTCATCGGCCCGAATGGCAGCGGCAAGTCGACGCTCTTCAACTGCATCCTGGGCCAGCTGCGGCCGAGCGCCGGCACCGTGCGCATCGACGGCCGCGACGTCACCGGCATGCGGCCCTGCGACTTGAACCGCCTCGGCGTCAGCCGCACCTTCCAGCTGCTGCAGGTTTTTCCGCAGCTTTCGGTGCGCGAGAATCTGATCCTCGCCGGCCAGGAGCATCGGGGCACCATGCTCTCGCGCCTTGTCGGCGCGCGCGACGCCGGCCTCAGCGGCGCCGCTGACCGGATGATCGAATTCTTCCGCCTGCAGCATGTCGCCAATCACCCCGCCGGCGAGCTCAGCTACGGGCAGCAGAAGCTGCTCGACGCCGCCATGGCCTTCATGTCGGGGCCGCGCCTGGCGCTCCTCGACGAGCCCGCCGGCGGCGTCAACCCCACCATGCTGGCGACGCTGCGCGAGCGGTTGCGCGAGATCAATCGCGTCGAGCGCGCGACCTTCGTGGTGATCGAGCACAACATGGATTTCGTCATGTCGCTCTGCTCGCGCATCATCGTGCTGGCGGAGGGTCGCGTCATCGCCGAGGGCGATCCCGCTGCGGTGCGCGGCAATCCCCAGGTGATCGAGGCCTATCTTGGCCACTGATCCGACACTGGAGCTGGAGCGCGTCGTCGCCGGCTACGGCAAGATGACGATCCTGAACGAGACCGGCTTCAGGGTCCGCCCCGGCACCGTCACCACCATCATCGGTCCCAACGGCGCCGGCAAGTCGACGGTGTTCAAGACCGTCTTCGGCCTGCTTCCCGTGCGCTCCGGCCGCATCCGCTTCGAGGGCCGCGACATCACCAACCTGAAGCCGCGCGCGCTGCTGGGATTGGGCATCTGCTACGTGCCTCAGGGCCGCAACATCTTTCCCGAGCTCTCGGTGCGGCACAATCTGGAGCTGGGCGGCGTCGCGCTGATGCCGAAGCAGGAGATCCACCAGCGGATGGAGACGGCGATGGACCGCTTCCCGATGCTTCGCCGCAAGGCCGATGCCCAGGCCTCCACCCTGAGCGGCGGCGAACAGAAGCTCCTCGAGATCGCCCGTGGCCTGCTGCTCGACCCCAAGCTGATCCTGATCGACGAGCCCTCGATCGGCCTCTCGCCGCTGCTGGCGCGCGAGGTGCTGGGGATCGCGCGGTCCCTGCGCGACGGCGGCGTCAGCGTGCTGATGGTGGAACAGAACGCCAAGAGCGCGCTCGAGATCTCCGACGAGGGGATCGTGCTGGAGCTGGGCCAGGTGCGCCGGCAGGACGACGCGCGCGCGATCCTGGCGGATCCGCGCATCGGCCATCTCTTCCTCGGCGGCAGCGCGGAAGGAAACGCCGCATGACCCTCGGCATCGGCGTCATCGGCGCCGGCATGATCGGCCGCAAGCACATCGAGGTGATCCTCGCCGATCCCGGCTGCACGCTCGCCGGCATCGCCGATCCCGCGCCCGCCGCCGAGGCGTTGGCGGAGAGTGTCGGCGCGCCCTATTTCGCGCGCTGGGAGGCGATGCTCGAGAAGGCGGATGTGCAAGGTATCATCGTCGCGATCCCGAACGCGCTGCATGTGCCGGTCGGCCTTGCCTGCCTCTCGCGGCGCCTGCCGGTGCTGATGGAGAAGCCGATCGCCGACACGCTGGAAGCCGCGCGCAAGCTGGTGACCGCGGGCGAGACGGCCGGCATCCCGATCCTGGTCGGCCACCATCGCCGGCACAATCCGCTGGTGCGCAAGGCGCGCGAGATGATTCAGGCCGGAGCGATCGGCCGCCTGGTGACGGTGGTGGCGCTCGCGACCTTCCTCAAGCCCGCCTCCTATTTCGAGCAGGGCTGGCGCCGCGAAGCGGGCGGCGGGCCGGTGCTGATCAATCTCATCCACGACATCGATTTCCTCCGCTTCATTGGCGGCGAGGTCGCGAGCGTGCAGGCCTTCACCTCCAGCGCCGTGCGCGGCTTCGGCGTCGAGGACAGCGCCGCGGTGGCGGTGCGCTTTGCCAGCGACGCGCTCGGCACGCTGACGGTCACCGACGCGGCGGTGGCGCCCTGGAGCTGGGAGCTGACCGCCGGAGAGAACCCCTATTTTCCTCAGGCGAACGGCGAGAACTGCACGCTCTTCACTGGCACCGAGGGCTCGCTCACCCTGCCGCGCCTCGATCACTGGCGCTATGACGGCGGCCGCGGCTGGACCCATCCGCTCACCCGCCGCGCGATCGAAGTCACCCGCGCCGATCCCTATGTGGAGCAGCTCCGGCATTTCTGCCGCGTGATCGACGGCGCCGAGGCGCCTGTCGTGAGCGGCGCCGACGGCATGGCGACGCTCCGGGCGACGCTCGCGGTGAAAGAGGCCGCCGAGACCGGCCGCCCGGTCGACCTCGCCTGAGATCTATTCCAATCCTCGGCTGCGCATGCCAAGGCTGCGCCCCTGGCGGCTGGTCAAGGGCGCCCGGCCATGATCCACTGGCACGGCGAATCCTGAGGTCGGAGGCGTCATGGCGGTGATGGCGGGCAAGCGCGCGTT
>DATKPX010000614.1:0-7035 GCA_035523855.1 Allostellaceae bacterium | reverse complement strand
CGCCGGTGGCGCGTTGACCACCCCGCCCTTCGCGCCTATTGTCCGCCCCTCTCGATGCCCGGCCGCAGGCGCGCGCCGCGGCAACGACCGAGCCCGTAGCTCAGCCGGTAGAGCACTTGACTTTTAATCAAGGGGTCGCGGGTTCGAGCCCCGCCGGGCTCACCAGTATCCGAGAGCGATCAGCACCGAAATTCGTCCGCGCGCGGCGCCTCGCCACCGCGCCCGCTCACGGCATGATGTGCCAGGCCATCGTGTTGTCGGCGCGGCAGTCCGTCGCGGACTCATAACCCTCCAGCGCGATCACGACCCGGCCCTCGATGCGGCGGGCGGCGTCGCGGGCGTCGAGGCAGGTGCGCCGGTCGAGGCTGAGGAGCGTCACCGTCAGCTCGCGCGGATAGCGGCTGGCGTCGAGCTGGTAGGCGCGGTCGCCGAAGTTGCGCGCCACCGCCGAGATGACGCGGTCGTCGGCGCGGGTCCACGGCAGCGCCTTCAGCTCGGAGGCGGTGGCCTGGAGCTCGTGGCGGATGCGCTGCGCGGGCGTGAAGATGACGAGGGAGATCTCATGGCCCGCCACCAGGATCAGCCAGGCCGCCAGCAGGAGCCGGAAGCCGAGCGGCACCCGGCTGAAGCCTTCCCGCGCCGCCTCGAGCGGAGAGAGATGCTGCGGCTGCGTCGCGTCGTCGGAGACGGCAATCGACATGGAATGTCCTTGGATGCAGGTCACCGGCTCGGAGCCTAGCCAGTTCGACTTAAGGAAGCGCCAATAACGCGGCGAATTTTAGAAGTCGTCGTCGAGAATGCCGGAGATTTCCGGCGATCTCATTGCGCCGCCACGCTTTCGTCGTCAGCCGCGGGACGGCGCGCGAGCGCGATGATGTTGGGGGTGAGCGGAATCGCCGACGCCTCGGCGGCGCCGAGCTCCAGGCCGTATTCCAGGCGCCGGAGCGCGCGGGAAGCCCGCGCGCAGCAGCCAGCGCGCCACCGATCGTCGCACCAGGAAGCGATAGCGCGGCCGCCGCGGCGGATCCGCCTCGCCGATCTCGAGAATGCGCGCCGACCGCTCCGCCGGCAGCAGCGGCGCCAGCTTCGCCGCCGACCCGCCGCGCTCGGCGTCGAAATGCGCGTCGCTCTCGTCGTGATAGCGGTGCTAATAGCGGCCGTAGTCGAGCTCCATCGCGCCACGCTACGCAGTCCGCCGGCGCCCTCCGCGTGCAAAAATTGTGGGGCGCCGGCCAGCACCGCCTCCGCTTGCGCCAAGCGTGCAAGGCGATATGCTCGTCTACTGGTCGATACCGGCAGGATTGGAAGGGAGCGGAACATGCGTGGACGGAGCATCCTCACCCTCGCCGCCGCGTCGCTCGGGCTGGCGCTCGGGGCGCCGGGCCCGTCGGCCGGCTCCCTTGTGGCGGCGCCGATCGAAGAGGCTTGGCAGACGGTCTGCTACAACGTTTATGAGCCGATGTGGCTCCCCGGCATCGGCTGGCGGCTCGTGCTGGCGAAGCGGTGCCAGAATGAGCTCTCCCTGGCGCCCGTTCCCGCCGCGCGCGACGGCGCTGCCTAGCACGGCCTCATCACGGGTCCGCGGCGCGAATCGCCGAGGCGTTTCCGCGTTGTGCGCCGCGGCTGCGCCGGTGTAAAGTTCGGCAACCAATCGTGGTGCTGCGTTCTCCGGGGGACTGCACAGTGAAACGCCCGCTTCTGCTCGTGCTCATGCTCGCTCTCGCGGGCTGTGACACGGTCTTCCACAGCTTCAAGCCTGCCCAACCGACGAATCTGGAGATCGGCAAGACCACTTACGACCAGACGGTAAGCCAGCTCGGCAAGCCGACAGACGAGGCCACCCTGCCGGACGGCCGCCGCATGGTCACTTACGTCTATCGCGTGCAGGGACAGTCGATGGCGGTGCCGACGACGCGCGGTGGCGTCTCCGCCGTCCGCACCAGCGCGGCGCCGTCGGGCATCAGCACCAGCAATTTCCAGCTCACCTACGATCCCAGCGGCGTCCTGCAGTCCTACACCTGGACGGCGCCCTGATCGCGGCGCGGCGCCGCATCGGCGCACGGGAGAACGCCGCCAGGGCGTGTTTCGATTAGATAGAGCCGGAACACGCCCCAGCTTCGTTGATTTTGTCGCATTTTCTGCGCCGAACCGGTTTCCGCTTCGACGGAAAATGCTCTAGCGATGCAGGCCGGTCCAACGCTCGGGCCGGTAGAGATCGTCCATGTGGCGCAGGCGGCGGGAGAGGACGCGCATGACCGCGATCGCGAAGCTCGGCATCCGCTCCACCAGGAAGAAGAACCGCGGCTCGTCGATCTCCACCACCTCGCTCGCGGTCAGCGCGTAGACGGTGGCGCTGCGCGGCATGCGCTGCTCCACCAGCCCCATCTCGCCGACGATGCCGCCGGGTTGCACGTCCTCGTAGATGACGTTGCCGCTGGTGATCCGGAGCTCGCCGGTCTTCACGATGAAGAGCGACTGCGCGGGGTCGCCCTCCTTGAACAGCACCTCGCCCGCCTGCAGGCTCCGGGTGCTGCGCGCGTCGCGCAGCAGCGCGAGCGGATCCTCCGTCGTGCGCCGCTCGACGGCGATTTCCGCCTCGGAGGCCGCGCCGCGGATGAGATCGGCCGGCTGCGATGGCGGCGACGCGGCGCTCTCCTTACTGCGGTGCTCGCTGATATGGATGCCGATGTAGCTGTCGCGCCGCCAGCCGACGACGCCGATGAACTCGCCGAGGGGATCGATGACCAGCGTCACCGGCTGGTGCTCCGGCACCGCGTGCGCCACCATCACCTTCGCGCCGCCCGGAGAAAGATTGAGTACCCGGCAGGCGAACCGGCCGTCCGGCGTCTCCAGGCGGCCGAGCCAGAATGCCCGCTTGCGGGAATGGCGCCGACGCTCCGCCTGGCTGCTGTCCCTGACGACGTAGCTGCCGACCTCGTCCTTGATCACAGGCGCCCCTTACCCCGACATCGAGGCCGGTGGCGCTAACCGGAAATCAAGTGCTTGGGGCCGTCATCCACCCCGCCCGGAGCGCGCCCGCGCGGCCCTTCCATTGCAGCTTAATCTCGTTGCCGGGGGCGCAAAGGGTAGACCCGGCGCGCCATATTTTTCACACAGGAACATTAACGGCCCGCGCCCGCAGACCGCGGAAAACCGCCAAATTTTCCCGCCGCTCCGCGGCCATGATTAACGCGGCGTTAGCCACGCTCGAGTCAGGCTTGGGCAAGCGCATTTGGTTAGTCCCCTCACGTCACCGCGGGTCCCATGACCGATTACAGGAGCGAGCAACTGGAGCGAGAGCGGCAATCCGACGCGGATCGGGTCTGGATGCCGATGCTGCGGCCGGCCACCCGCACCTTCCCTGCTTTCGTCGAGCGCGGAACCGGTGCCGCCCATCGCCGGCCGACAGGGAAGCGCGCCGATGTCCGCGCGGATCATCTTGCGATCGCCGTCGTCGTTGGAATCCTGCTCGGACTGACCGGCGCCTGCTTCTACGGCATCTTCTACACGCCGGCCGATGGATGGGCGTTCGATCGCCCCGAGGCCAAGCTGGCGCCGCCGCAGACGCACCGCTCGCCCTACTTCCGCTGACGGCGGCCCAACAACCCTCAGCCGCGCGGTCGCAGCCGCCGCTCGAGCGAGCCGGAAAGCCAGCGCGCCTCCGCGCTGCGCCCGACCTCCACCCAGCCCTTGCGGCGATAGCAGGCCGGCAGCAGCACCGGCGCTCCCGCCCCGAAGCCGAGCCAGACGAGAAGGCTCAAGGTGTCGCCCGCCGATCCGAGACCGAGGATCGCATCCGGCATCAACAGCAGGACGCCATCCAGCACCACCAGCAGCAGCGCTTCGACCGGCGCCTGCTTGCGCCAATAATAGGCCGGGCCCAACAGCAGCGCCCAGAGCGCCGACGCGCCGCTCACGCTCTCCGAGCGTCGGAGATAGGGGGAGCGGAAGACACGCGGCTCGAGATAATCGCTCAGGGTCATGGCGGGAAGGACTTCCGATGGCGGCGCGGCCACCCTGATGATCCCCTGGGCGAGGTTAACGGGCGGTGAGGATGCGCGGCTTCGCGGCGGGCGCCATTTCGTCCAATGTCAGGCGTATTTTCTCTTTTGTAGATAAGTAGTTAGGGGTTGCCGCCGCATACTGCGCCGGCCACTTCTGGAGAAAGAGGCAGACCATGATCCGCGTGCTAAGGGGGTTGCGTAGAAAACGCGGCGCGACAGCCATCGAATACGGCCTGCTTGCCGGGCTGCTCGCGCTCGCCACGATTGGCGTGCTGTCCGTGCTTGGGACGTCGCTCAACTCGCTGTACGTCAACCTCGCGACCAACGTTCAGACCGCCTGATCCGTGCAATCGGGGCAATGAGGGCCGCGGCATCGTGGATGCCGCGGCCCTCTTGTCTTGCGCCGGGAACGCGTCATAAGTGAGGGCCACACGTCAGAAGGCCCCTCCCATGCGTCGTGCCGTCGTCGGTCTCGCCTTGCTGGTTCTCGTCAGCGGCTGCACGGAGACGGTGCGTGAGCGGCAGGTGAAGGTCATTCCCGCGGGCGCCCCGATCGCCTACGACCAGGACGTCCCGCGCTGCGTGGCGATGTCGCCGACGGAGCGGCTCGCCTGGCGCGTCTTGCAGGGCGCCGCGATCGGCGTCGGCTTCGGCGCCGGCATCGGCGCGATCGCCGGCGGCTATGCCGCCGGCGCCAACACGCTGCCGGCGATCTGGACCGGCGCTGCCGCGGGCGCCGGCGCCGGCGCGGTGGTGGGCGCCGGCGAGGGCTGGAAGGATATCCAGCATTCCCCCGACGGCTGCGCCGGTCAGCCGAGCGCCGCGGCGGACAAGCCGCCGCAATAGCGGCGCGCCTGGCGCTACTGCGCGGCGATCCCGGGCGGCGTCTCGCGCGGCCGCGCCACCTTGGCGCCGGGCCAGAGATCGCCGCGGCTGCGGACGTACTGCGGCGGGTAATAGGCCGTGCCGCCGAGCGCCTCGGCCGCGTGCCAGACCCAGCGGGGATTGTCGAGGAAGGCTCGCGCCATCGCGATGAGATCGGCGTCGCCGGCGGCGAGGATGCCCTCGGCCTGATGCGGATCGGCGATCATGCCGACCGCGCGGGTCACGATCCCCGTCTCGCGGCGCACTTGCCGCGCCAGCGGCACCTGGTAGCCGGGCCCGATCGGGATCCGCGCCTTGAGCGCGTTGCCGCCGCTGGAGACGCAGACATAGTCGACGCCGATCGCCTTCAGCTCGCGAGCGAACGCCACCGCGTCCTCGACGGTGAGGCCGCCCTCGATCCACTCGGTGCCGGTGATGCGCGCGCCCAGCGGCTTGTCCGCGGGCCAGGCCGCGCGCATGGCCTCGGCCACCTCGAGAGGAAAGCGCATGCGCTTCTCGCGGCTGCCGCCATAGGCGTCGCTGCGCCGGTTGGAGAGCGGCGACAGGAACTCATGCATGAGATAGCCGTGCGCGCCGTGCAGCTCGACGAGATCGAGCCCCAGCCGCGCCGCGCGCCGCGTCGCCGCGACGAAGGCGTCGCGGATGCGCGCGAGATCGGCGGCGGTGGCCTCGCGCGGCGTGTGCCATCGCTCGTCGAGCGGGACGGCCGAGGGTGCGACGGTCTCCCAGGCGTCATCCGCCGCCGAGAGCGCGCCGCCGCCTTCCCAGGGCCGCTGCGCCGAGGCCTTGCGGCCGGCATGAGCGAGCTGGATGCCGATCGGCGTGCCGCTCCAGCGGCGCGCCGCCGCGATCGCATGGGCGAGCGCGTACTCCGTGTTGTCGGAATAGAGGCCGAGGCAGCCGTGCGTGATGCGGCCGATCCGCTCCACCGCGGTTGCCTCGATCATGAGCAGCCCGGGGCCGGAAATCGCGAGCTGCCCGAGATGCTGCACGTGCCAGTCATTGGCGGCGCCGTCGTCGGCGCAGTACTGGCACATCGGCGAGACGACGGCGCGATTGGGCAGGGTCACGCCACGCAGCGTGATCGGCGTGAAAAGCTGAGATGTCATGGGAGATGCTCGCAAGACCGGTGGCAGACCCGACTAATGTAGGTGCGCCGCAACGCCGGCGGCAACCGCGACCATGGAGCGCTGCTACGTCGGGGGCTCACGGGGCCCCGCCTGCGGCTTTGGAGGGAAGACACGCAGGCGGGGGAAGACCCAGGAGGTCTCCGTCTGCCAAGGGGGTTCGGCAGCCGGGGCGGACGAGCCGCCAACGTCATTAGGCGGCAGTTCGGCGACAGGCACAAATTAAATGATTGTAATGTGTTAAGGCCATTTTTCGCCGCTGGATCAGTGCCCTGGCGTGGTCCGGCGCGGCCGCTATACTTAACCCGCAGACAGCAGGAGGCAGCGATGGCGGCATCACTGATGGATCGTCGCGCGACGGCGGTGGCAGCGGCGGTCGCCGAGATCAGAGACCTGGAAGCCCGCCATGGCGCGAGCCGCGCCGCCCTCGAGGAGATCAAGCGGGTGGTGATCGGTCTCGCCGCCCAATCCGAGCTGTTCCCGGCGGAGCAATTCCCGATCCCCGATGGCGATCACGGCGCGATCTACCGTCTCTCGGAGGATCTCGACCGCCGCTTCGCGCTCTACGCCTCGGCCGGCGCGCCGGGCAAGGCGCAGCCGCCGCACAACCACACGACCTGGGCGGTGATCTCGGGCGTGCGCGGCGACGAGCACAACGTCTTCTACGATCGGATCGACAATCGCGAGACAACGGGCCTGGGCCAGCTCCGCCGCTCGAGCGAGCTCACGGTCCGGCGCGGCAATGCCTGCGCCATGCTGGCCGACGACTTCCACACCATCGAGGTGGTGGGCGACCAGCCGGCGCTGCATCTCCACATGTACGGCATGAGCCTGGAGAACCTGCCGGAGCGCATCACCTTCGCCACCTCCGAGGGCGGCGCCTATCGCGTCTTCCCCGCCAATCCCGGCATCGTGGCGCCGCTGGTGACGGCGCGCGAGGTGAAGGCGATGATCCGCGACGGCGGCGAGCTCGCCCTCCTCGATGTGCGCGAGGGCGGCGTCTTCGCCCAGAGCCATCT
>DATKPX010000613.1:0-3064 GCA_035523855.1 Allostellaceae bacterium | reverse complement strand
GTGCTGCGGAACTGGTCGATCGTGCGGACGGGGACGACGGCGGCGCAGAAGTCGCTGTTCTTCAATCTGCGCCGGCTCAGGGCGCGGATCGAGGAGAGCTCGGGGGCGCCGCTCACCGACGCCGGCCGGCGCAAGATCGCGGAGGAGCTGCAGGTCGATCTCTCGGAAGTGGAGCTGATGGACATGCGGCTCGGCGGCGCCGATCAGTCGCTGAACGCGCCGGTGGGGAACGGCAGCGAGGACGACTGGCAGGACTTCCTGCCGGATCGCCGCCCCAACCCGGAGGAGGCGGTGGCGGTGATGCGCGACGACGAGACGCGCTCGCGCTGGCTCGCCGAGGCGATGGGCGAGCTCTCGGCGCGCGAGCGGGCGATCATCCGCGAGCGGCGCCTGCGCGAGGAAGGCGCCACGCTGGAGGAGCTCGGCCGCACCCTCGGCGTCTCCAAGGAGCGCGTGCGCCAGCTCGAGCACCGCGCCCTCACCAAGCTCCGTCACGCGATCCGCCGTCGCGCCGAGAGCGCCGAGGATCTCTTCAACGCCATCTGCTGAGCGCGCCCGGCTGAACCGCTCCGCGTCCTTCGACCCGATCGCTTTGCGATCGGGTCAGGATGAGGACCGGTGAGAGGGCGCAAAGAAAGATCCGCATCCTGCGCCATCGCCCGCAGGGCGATCAGTCGAAGGACGCGACCCGTCTCCCCAGAACCCCCGCCGTTGCATAGGCGCGTTGCCTGACCCAAACTCGCCTCGCCTTGGGGGAGAGGTCAGTGCAGCACCATGCACGCGTCATCGTCATTGTGGTTCTGCTGGCGGCGCAGGCGGCGCTGGCCTGGGCCGAGGCACGGGCGCCGCGGCTCCCCGCGGAGCTCGAGCCCGGCGGCAGCGCCACCGTCGCCACGGTGATCGACGGCGACAGCCTCACCCTCGCGGATGGCCGCACTCTGCGCCTCGTCGGCATCCAGGCGCCGAAGCTGCCCAAGGGCAGGCCCAACTTTCCCGAATGGCCGCTGGCGGGCGCCGCGCGGGCGGCGCTCGGCGAGATCGCGGACGGCCGCTCGGTCACCCTCGGTTTCGGCGGTGCGCGGCAGGATCGCTACGGCCGTGTCCTCGCCCATCTCGCGCGCGCCGATGACGGGCTCTGGATCGAGGGCGAGCTGCTGAGGCGCGGCCTGGCACGCGTCTACACCTTCCCCGACAACCGCGCCGCCGCGCCGGCCATGTACGCGCTCGAGGTCGAGGCACGCCAGGCGCGGCGCGGCATCTGGGCCGATCCCTTCTACGCGGTCCTCACGCCCGAGCAGGCGCTCGAGCATGTCGACGCGTTCGAGATCGTCGAGGGCCGCGTCGTCGAGGCGGTGCGCGTCTCCAGCGGCGTCTATCTCAACTTCGGCGCCGACTGGCACACCGCCTTCACCCTCCATCTGCGGGGCGACGCGCTCAAGCTGTTCCGCGCCGCGGGCATCGATCCGCTCGCGCTCAGGGGCGCGGCGCTGCGCGCGCGCGGCTACATCCGCCGCGACCGCGGCCGCGCCGTCATCGACATCACCCATCCCGAGGAGATCGAGCGGCTCTGACCCACGGGGACGGAAGGCAGCCGCGCGACTTCCGGCCTTTCCTCGCGCCGCCGCGGTCGATAGGGTGCGTGCCGCCCATGGACCAGCTCCCGATCTTTCTCTATTGCGCGGCCATGCTTTTCATCGGCGGCCTCTTCAAGGGGGTCGCTGGGCTCGGGCTGCCGCTGGTGGGGCTGCCGCTCCTCACCCAGGCGATCAGTCTCAAGACCGCGGTCGGCGTGCTGGTGCTGCCGCTCATCTTCTCGAACCTGTTCCAGAGCTTCGAGGGCGGCTTGTTCTGGCCGGTGCTGCGGCGCTTCTGGCCGATCTACGTCACGCTCTTCGTCTCGGTCGCCGCCAGCACGCGGGCGCTGGTGGTGGTGCCCGAGCGCTACCTCTTCGGCGTGATCGGCGTCGGCCTCATCCTGATCCCGTCGGTGGCGCATCTCCTGCCGCGTCTGCGGGTGCGGCCGGCGGACGAGAAATGGCTGGCGCCGCTGGCCGGGATCTTCGCCGGCGTGATCGGTGGCATCTCCAGCTATTATGGGCCCCCGCTGATGCTCTACGTGATGTGGCTCCGCCTGCCGAAGGAGATCTTCGTGGTGGCGGTCTCGCAGATGTTCACCGTCGGCGCGGTCGGTCTGGCGCTGGGGCTGCTGCTGTTCGGCGCCAGCTCGCCGACCCAGCTCGGCCTCTCGGCGCTCGCCTGCGCGCCGGTCTTCCTCGGCCTGGTGCTGGGGCAGAAGGTGCGGCTGCGGATGAGCGAGCGGCGCTTCTCGCTGCTGATCCTCGTCACCTACGTCCTGAGCGGCCTCACCTTCCTGGTGCGGGTGGTGTGATCACTCCGGCGCCTTGAGGCGGTAGCCGACGCCGGTCTCGGTCAGGATATAGCGCGGCCGCGTCGGCTCCTCCTCCAGCTTCTCGCGCAGCGTCCTGACATAGACGCGGAGATACTGGACGTCCTCGGTATGGGCGGGTCCCCACACCTCGCGCAGCAGGAACTGGTGCGTCAGCACCTTGCCCGCATGCATCACCAGCATGCGAAGGAGATCGTACTCCTTGGCGGAGAGCTTCACCTCCTTGCCGGCGAGCGTCACCACGCGGCGCACCAGGTCGACGGCGAGGTCGCCGGAACGGAACACCGGCGCCTCGCCCTGCTGCTGCAGCCGGTGGCGGAGCGCGGCGCGGATGCGGGCGACGAGCTCGCTCATGCCGAAGGGCTTGGTGATGTAGTCGTCGGCGCCGAGATCGAGCGCCGCCACCTTGCCCTTCTCGTCGCTGCGCACGGAGAGCACGATCACCGGCACCAGCGAGGCATGGCGGATCTCGCGCAGCACCTCGGTGCCGTCCTTGTCGGGCAGGCCGAGATCGAGGATGACGAGATCGGGCTTCTCCTTCGCCGCGAGCGCCACCGCGGCGGCGCCGGTCTCCGCCTCGACGAGCTCATAGCCCTCGGCGCCGAGGCCGGCCCGGAGGAAGCGGCGGATCGCCGCCTCGTCGTCCACCACCAGGAT